>CAYQRA010000425.1:0-6227 GCA_964419315.1 uncultured Saprospiraceae bacterium
GTATCCATAAGGAAGAGGTTTTAGAGTATTTACTAGAGAATGAAAAAGGTCTTCGCTTCGGTAGCTTTGATCCCGAAGAAGCGGATCTATTCGATGAAGAGGGAATACGTACGGCGATGCTGTCGATATTAGAAGAATATTTCTCAAATCCCGAAATCAATTGGCTAGTGTTTCCATTTCTATTGAGGTACCTTGACACAGAGGGAATTTCAGAAATAGTGTTAGTCCGAGCATTGTCTGGCTATGATCAAGAACGTTACCGAGATTCTTGGTATTTGTTGAAATTTATGCAGGCGAACGCAAGTCCTGCTTTTAAACAAACCATTGAAGGGGAACTAGACCTTCTAAAAAATCCAGAAGAAAGAAAGTGATTTGTTTTGTCCAAGCACTTATTTATCTATTACTAGACGACCATAAAATACCTTAAAGTAAAATAACCATGTTGATGAAAATAGTTCGATGCATTTTAAGCCTATGTCTGTTATTGATTCTTTCTTCTAATAGTATTGCTCAAGAAGGAGAGCGTATGCCACCCGGAACGAAAGAACCCGTTCACGCTTTTATCAAGGCAGATGGGACCAAGGTAGATCAAGTAAGAGTAGAACCTCCTTTTTGGTGGCTTGGGATGGAAAATCCCAATCTAGAAATCATCATCCACGATCAAGATATACAGGCCTTTGGTGAGCCGATCATAAAACATCCCGGGGTGAAAATAGTAAAAGTCCACCGTCCTCAAAATCCCAATTACTTATTTGTAGAATTATTGATTGGGGCGGGTGCAAAGCCTGGAAAATTTGACATTCAATTTTATCGTGCCAAGCAAGCAAAAGCTTATTCCTATGAATTGAAAAAACGCGAGGTGCAAGCAGAAAATGTCCAAGGCCTTGGCCCTGAAGATTTGATCTATCTCCTAATGCCAGATCGCTTCGCCAACGGAGATCCCAGCAATGATGACCTTTCTTCCATGCGCCAAAATGGCCTAGACCGCGATAATGTTTTCTACCGCCACGGCGGAGATCTACAAGGCGTAATCGATCATTTAGATTACCTACAAGATTTAGGGATCACTGCGCTTTGGATGAATCCTTTTTTAGAAAATGATCAATCCTATGATTCCTATCACGGCTACGCCATCACCGATCACTACAAAGTCGATCCTCGCTTTGGGACGAATGAGCTTTATGTGAAATTGGTACAGGAATGCCACAAAAGAGGCATCAAGGTCATCATGGACATCATCCATAATCATGTTGGAAATGAACACTGGTTTATCCGTGATCTTCCAAGCGAAGATTGGATTCACCAATTCGATGAATTCACCAAGACCACCTATCGAGCTCCAACGCTGATGGACCCTTATGCTGCCAAAGCAGATCAAATAAAAATGTCAGATGGATGGTTTGATAATCACATGCCTGATCTCAATCAGCAAAATCCTCACCTTGCCAAGTACCTCATCCAAAACCATCTTTGGTGGATTGAATATACCGGACAAGATGGCTATCGCATTGATACTTATGCTTATCCTGATCAAACATTTGCCGCGGATTGGGGCAAAGCCATGCAGGCGGAATATCCTAAGATTGGACTTTTTGCGGAGACTTGGGTACATGGTAGCCCGATTCAAGCACAGTTTACCCAAGACAATTATTTGAGGAAAGATTATAATTCCTATATGCCGGCAGTGACCGATTACCAATTGCATTATGCGATCAATGAAGCCTTGACTAGAAAGCAAGGATGGACAGAAGGCATCGCTCGGATTTATTACACCTTAGCCAAAGATTTTCTCTACGAAGATCCTTTTAAAAATGTAATCTTCTTAGACAATCATGACCTGCCTCGTTTTTACGGAACGATTGAAAAGGATTGGAATAAATACTGTAGTGGTATTGCTTTTTTATTGACGACTCGTGGTGTTCCTATGATGTATTATGGTACTGAGATTTTGATGGAAGGAGCGGGCGGTGCTTTTGGAGAAGGCGGTCGATTGGATTTTCCGGGCGGCTGGCCAGGTGACCCTAGCAATAAATTTGTAAAAGAAGGTCGGACGAGTTTGGAGGAAAAGGCTTTTCAATACGTAAAAAAACTAGCCAATTATCGCAAAGAAACCCCTGCCTTACACCATGGCCAATTGATGCAATTTGTACCAGAAAATGACCTCTATGTTTATTTCCGTTATGACCAGACCAAGACGGTTATGGTCTTGATGAATAGTGCTGATGAATCCCAGTCGGTGGATTTGGATCGTTATGAGGAAAGACTATTGGGTTTTAGTCAAGCTAGGGATGTAGTAAGTGAACAAGTGCATGATTTGCACCGTCCCATTGTCTTGGAGCCCCATGCAACTTTGGTCTTGGAGTGTTTTTAGAAAAGAAATTTTTTCGGAAGGGGAATTCAACATTAGGAGTGTTTAGAAAAATATTGAATTTGGATATTTCCGCCTACCTAATCCCTTGTTGATTGAGCCATCGGTGGTATTTCTTTGCATTGGAAGAGTGACCTGCTAAAGTCTTGGCGAAAGCATGGTATCCAATTTCTCCAGGTTTGGCACACATATAAATATAGTCGTGTTTTTCTGCTTCCAATACAGATTCAATACTATTGATAGAAGCCATGCTGATGGGGCCGGGAGGTAGACCGGCATAGATATAAGTATTATAAGGAGAGTCAAACTTGAGATGCTTATTGAGGACTCTTCGCAAGCCAAATTCTTTATTGGCGAATACAACCGTCGGATCTGCTTGGAGTAAAATTCCTTTTTTCAAACGATTCAAATAAAGTCCCGCGACGGTTGGTCGCTCTGATTTTTTATTAGATTCTCGTTCTACAATAGAAGCAAGGGTATATACTTCCTCCTTACTCATACCCAGTTCTTTGGCCTTGTCTAAGCGATTACTTTTGGTCCAGAAGTTCTTATTTTCCTTTTCCATTCTTTCAAAAAAATCGATAGGAGTGGTATTCCAAAAGAAGTCATAGGTGTTTGGAATGAAAAGCGTCATAATGGTTTCGCGAGTATAGCCTTTGGAACTTAAAAAGGCTTCATCATTTAGTAAGCGGAGTAAAGACAGCGAATCTGTTTCGATAAAACGAGCGGCTTTTCCCGCGACTTCATGAATGAGCCGTTCATTATTTAAGACTACTCTTACCGTTGACTGTTTGCCTCCTCGCAAATGACTGATCAATTGGCGATTGCTCCAACCTGGTTTCACCTTAAACTTTCCCGCACGCATTTCCGCCTTCTTATAATTCATTCGCTCTGCCAACCAATCAAATGAATTTTGATCTATAATGATCTTTTGCTGATTCAGAATTTGAATCACCTCTTCATAGTTTGATCCACTTGGAATAAAAACATAAGGATCTTCCAGTTGCTCAGGGACATTGGGAGCAAAAATTTCTTGGTATTTTTGAAAGGCAATTGCACCTCCCAGAAGTGCCAAGACCAAGACTAGGATAAGTAACTTCTTAAACATAAATTAAGCAAAAACTTCTTTATTAATATTGTTCTTTTTCATTCGGAAAATCCTGACTCTTTACATCAGTGATGTAATCTTCGACCGCTGATTTGATGGTATCAAATAATTCTAAGTAGCGCCTTAAGAAGCGAGGTTTGAAGTCTTTCGTAATGCCCAAAAGATCATGGGTCACCAATACTTGACCATCTACATCTGGTCCTGCACCAATTCCGATGATTGGGATGACCAATTCTTCCGCTACTTTTTTGGCTAATTTCGCTGGAATCTTTTCCAATACAATGGCAAAGCAACCCAAATCCTGCAGCGTTTTAGCATCTTCGATGAGTTTGGCTGCTTCTTCTTCTTTTTTGGCTCGAACCGTATAGGTTCCAAATTTATAAATAGACTGTGGGGTCAAACCCAAATGTCCCATTACGGGAACACCAGCCGATAATACCCTGGAAATAGATTCCGCAATTTCTTCTCCTCCTTCCATCTTTACCGCATGAGCGCCAGATTCTTTCATGATCCGTATCGTAGACGCCAAAGCTTCCGTAGAGTTGCCTTGATAAGCACCAAAAGGAAGGTCTACTACGACCAAGGCACGATTGACTCCTCTAATCACCGAACTAGCATGGTAGATCATCTGATCCAAAGTGATGGGAAGGGTCGTTTCATGGCCTGCCATTACATTGGAAGCGGAATCTCCAACCAAGAGCACGTCTGTTCCCGCGGCATCTAAGATTCTAGCCATTGAAAAATCATAGGCAGTCAGCATGCTGATTTTTTCTCCTTTGGATTTCATCGCCTGTAATATATGAGTCGTAACTCTTTTAACTTCTTTGTTTATCGACATGATTTGAGTGATTTAAAGCCTAGTAAAACAACTTTATAGGAAAAGTGCAGATTTTAGACTGGATTAGCACGATTCCTGATATTTTCTTTATTGCCCTTATCCTTTTCATTGGAAGAAGGACAAATGCTTTATAGTTCAGGGATCGCAAGATAGAACTTTTTTAATTTTTTACGATGGTAAGTAACGGATCAAAACATTAAATCCGAAGCTTTAGCCTTCTTAGACGATATTCTTTCAGGGGCTTATGTAGAAGGGGAAATTATTATTTAATTATGGCTTTGTAGGATGGAGGCTGTGGAAAGGTCAGTTTAACGTCAATCTGGTCGAAGTTTTCAGAATGTTTTATCAAAAAAAATTAACTTTGTGAGATGAAAAATTTGTTAGGATATATATTTTTATTTGGATTGGGGCTGTTTTTCAGCGCTTGTGATAATGAATTGAATCAATTAGCCGATGCAAAAGACATTCCGGTCGTATATGGGGTGATCAATCGAAATGATACTGCACACTATGTAAGAGTAGAAAAGGTATTTGTCGATCCCGTAATTGCACCAGCTGACTTGGCGAAAGATCCCTCTTTCCTCTATTATGATAATATTGAAGTGCAACTCAAAGTAGCTAACACAGATCAAATCTATAATTTAGAACGAGTAGATGGTAATAACGAAGGTTTTCCAAGAAAGGAAGGACCTTTTGCCACGTCTCCTAATTATTTGTACAAATTAAAATTGCCAAGTGGCGAAAAATTTGGCAATGGCCAGAATGTCGAACTTTTGATCACCAGAGGAGATGAATTAGAATTGGTTAGTTCAACGACCAAAATCGTTTCAGATATTCAAGTGCAAAGCCCTAAGATTGGGCTATCCAATACTATTGATTTGGTTGCGACCTCTAGAGTTACCTGTACTTTTGAAGAAACAGATGCTTTTATCTTTGATATATATTTGGTACTCAGGTATCGAGAGCGAAATGTTGTGGAAGGCGGTGAGTGGGTCAATAAAACCTTAGATTGGAACGTAGGAAGGGATTTGACCCCAGAATCAGGAAAAAGCAATGTAACTGTTAATATCCCGGCAGACGGTTTCCTCAGTTATTTGGCTTCTGAAATTGAGGTTCTACCCAATGTATTCCGCGCTTTTGATGGGGTGGATGTCAAAATCGATGCTGGTGGAAGTGCTTTAGAAGGTTCTGTTAATTTATCTAAGGTCAATGGCGGACTCACTTCTTCTCAAGTGACTCCTGTTTTTAATAATATTCGCAATGGTACTGGTTTATTCTCCTCCAAAAACCAAGTCATTTCTGAAGGATTTATCTTAGATGCCGATACCCGTGATTCTCTCCGGAAAAGCTCCATCACGGCACCTCTCCAATTTCAATAAATACTTTTACAGATTGGCAGTAGCTTCTTCGCTACTGCCAATCTGACTTTTTGTCACTTCTGTCTAAGGTCAAGCTGGCACTTTTATTCCCTTATTTTTCTATTTTTTTCTCTAAAACTGCATATTTGGCGGTCTATTTGGCTTGGCATATCTATTGATCTTTCTTTTTTGTATTAAAATAATAGTCAGGTTCTCAGCAATGCGAATCTTCTTATTTCAAATTAAAAAAGATAGAATAAAATGGGTAAAATTATCGGAATTGACTTAGGAACAACCAACTCATGTGTCGCCGTAATGGAAGGCAACGAGCCAGTCGTTATTCCTAATGATGAGGGAAAAAGAACAACTCCCTCTGTAGTGGCTTTCTTAGATAATGGGGAGCGTAAAATTGGTGACCCTGCCAAACGCCAAGCCATTACCAATCCAACTAGAACAATCTCTTCTATTAAAAGATTCATGGGAACTCGTTTTTCAGAAATGGGAAATGAAACGACCAGAATGCCTTATAAAGTAGCCAAAGGGGATAATGATACG
>CAYQRA010000426.1:0-6221 GCA_964419315.1 uncultured Saprospiraceae bacterium
TCACATACAGTTTGCACTTTGTTTCTTTTCCTTTCCAACCCTCATCGCTATTACACACGGTAAAATAAAAACGCTCGTTGTCCGGCGTAAAAGTCCCATTACCAAAATGGCCACCGGGAGTACGTGGTAATTTGGGGACAACAGGATTGGCAAAACGACCATTGCTTTTTTGGGTACGCAAAATTTTTGCATCACCAGACTCGGTAGAAGAATAATAGAGAATATCATCAGAAAAAGGGAGTGGTGCAAATTCGTTGGCAGCCGTATTGATACCGTCTAGAGGTAGGATTTTATTTTCTTGATCGTCGATTTTTGACCATTGTTGAGCTAATCCACATCCTTTGATTTCTTTGCGGACAATACTCTTGACCAATCGTTCATCGTCTTCTTTATAGCTGCTCAAAAAATCTTCAAAGGTCGTTCGGGCTTTTTGGTATTGACCTAACTGCTTTAGTGATCGACCATAATATAGTCCACTGAGGGGATAATCTTTATCATTGAGGAGTTCCTTGTACAATTCACCCGCTTTGGTGTAATCACGGATTAGCCAATAGGTTTCGGCCGCTTTAGAAAGCAGTTCCTTTTTAGAAGGCTTGCCTTGCCAAGCCATTTCATAATGATCCGCCGCCGCTTCGAATTTGCCTTTGGCCAGCATTTCATCTCCCAGTTTTTCATTTTCTTTCCAACCCAAATCCTGAGCATGTAGGGCAAAGCTGCACACACTGATGACTAAAAGTAGTAGATATTTCATGGTCTGTATTTTATGTCTCTGAACTATTTCCTTTTTTAGATACGAATTTCTTCTAATCTTGTTCGTTTAGTAATATTTACACTTTGTTTAATAAGTCTTCAATGACTTTGGCATAATGACGATGTTCCAATTTTAAGACCTTCCGAGCAATGTCTTGTGGTAGGTCTTCCTTAGTTAAAGCACATTCTGCTTGAAAAAGGATTTGACCTTCGTCAAAATGCTCATTAACTAGGTGAATGGTCATTCCTGATACTTTATCCTTGGCTTCCCAAACGGCTTGATGGACATGTTTACCATACATTCCTTTTCCGCCATACGCAGGCAATAAAGCAGGATGAATATTGACCATTTGACCAGCAAAAGCTTTAACCAGATAACCTGGAATAAGCCATAGGAAGCCAGCCAATGCGATAAAATCTATTCGATAGATCGCAAATTCTTTTAAAATATTCTCGGTGTGGTAAAAATCCTCGCGATGGAGGACTAAATGTGGGAGATTGTGTGTATGCGCTAGCTTAATTACACCAGCTTTAGACCTGTTGGAAACGATTAGGCTGACCGTAATATTGTCATTTCCTTGGAAGTGCTCAATGATTTGCTGTGCATTACTTCCTGTTCCTGATGCAAAAATAGCTATTCTTTTCATTAATTGCTGCGTTCGATTTGATCTAAAATGATATTTACCTAAGAAATTAAGGTTTCGTTAAATTTTTCTACTATAAGAATTGCTTCGACTCTATAAAAGAAATATCAGAGACGAAACACCTTCTAAAGGAAAAGACACGAATAAGAGGAGATATTAATTTTCCTTCTTATTCGTGTCTTAAATAGGACTAAATAAAACCCAAGATACTATATCTTACCATTAGGTAAAAATTCCAACTGTGCAAATCTATATCGCCGTCCACGCTCTCCATAAATGATCATTTTCCTTTTGCCCGTTTGTCTACATACTTTGGGGCGAGTGATGATGCCTGCTTCTCGGTTTTGAAACAAAGGCGCTACATTTACACTGCCATCTTTGCTCAGTTCGGCTACGGCAATAATAGATTGATTGCCATTAAAATTATACAAGCCTTGGATACGTCTTTTGTCTTCATAATTTCTTCCATTATCATTAAAAACAAAATAGAGTTTATCGGAGACAATAGACATGGCATAGGAACTATAATAGCCTCCGTCATTGATGGTTACTTGTCTTTTGGGAATTCTGGAAGCCCATTCAATTTCCCCATTGGGGCGGATATTTACTACGATGATGTCATGATAATTAAAATAGAAATCACTGTTGATGTTATTATTATTAAATCGGGTGCCAATATTATTACCGTAAAAATCTCGGTTGTTTCGTTCCTGAACAAAATATTGCTCTGCAATCAAGACGACACCACCATCGCTTCTCAGAATCAAATCATCAAGGGCGTATCTTCTTAATTCTGGTGCTTGTCTAAGTGTTCCGTTTTCATTGGCTTTTTGGATTCTTCTTTGTTTACCTGCCGAAAAATCATCTACTAAAAAGTTGAGAGAAAAAGCCTTGAAGTTTTGATTGCGAATCTCTCTGCTTTCAGGGTCCAATTGGAAAAAGTAAGTTCCCTTAATCGAGTACGCATCCTGATCAGAATAAAAACCTGAGCACACCAAAAGTCCTTCTTTGGAAATTCGAAAAGTGAGATCGGTGATGAATTTTTCTCCCAATTTTATTTTGTGTTTTCTAGATTTACTCCCATCTGCTGGGTAGGAAAGAATAAGATATTGATAATTGGGTTTGCCTCTCCTTTGCTCTCTTGTACCCTCTAAATAAAGTAGTCCCAAGAGGTAAACATTGCCAGTTCCATCAACGCGATATTCTTTTATTTCAAATTGTTGATCATTATAGGGTAGGATAATATCTCGATTCCAGATTGTATTGAAATCATTGTCGAAGACTTGTAGCGCAAAGCGCTCGGGTTGGGTCTTTTTATAGGGCAGTTGATTCATGACGAGAATCTTGGAACTGTCTCTTGAAATATGAATATCAAAAGAGCCTTCCTTGAAAGCATTGATCGTTCCTATTTCCCCGATTTTTTTGAGGTCTTTGCTTAGGTTTAAACTTTTGGAACTGATGCTCTGCGCAAAGAGATAGTTTATCTTTTTGGCTTCATTATGGAAGGAGGTTAGCAGGTGTAATTTTCCACCCAACATAATCACATCTTCAAAGACTCTTTCCTTTTTTTTATACCGTAAGTCGAGGGCTTTTGATTTGAGCAATTTTCTATTGCTAGAGGAATAATGTTCGACAAATATTTTATTAGCATTTCCCCGTAAAGAACCTATTCGCTTTTCTCGTAAAGCATAAAAACCACTACCTTGACTAGAGATTATTTTAGAAAGAAAGGTGCCCGCAGGTTCATTAAGCTCTTCTCCCCAATCAATTGCTGCGTTTTTGACTTGGGTTTGAGCGATGCTAGAGTAGTGAATACTTAGGAGCAAAAGGAGAAGAAAAAATCGATTAGTATGTTTCATATGTCTCTTTTATTTCAGATTATAATCATGGACGTTTCATCGGTCTCTTTTATTTCAGATTATGGTCAGCTAGAACCTATCTAGGGAAGACCATAATTTAAGGATTTTCTTTTTAACGCAATAGGATAGTTAAATATGCTTAAAATCAGAGAAAAATGAGAAATGGCCTTGCTCTTGACAAATAAAAGGATAAATCTAGCCTTTAATAAATAGACAAAACTAATAGCTTATTGTTTATACTGCTTACCGGATTTACTTAATCCTTAAATAAACAAAACCTGTCCAGATCTAATCTGGACAGGTTTTGTAAAGGAATACAACTTCTTAGTGCCTATCGACCCAAAGCTCGGCGGTATCTGGAAGCATTAGAAGCATCTAGTTTCGAAAGCGTTTCTCGGACAACCGTCTTTTGAGCAGGAGTACTTTCCTTAAAGATTTCTACGATCTCATCCGCTTTGGATACTACAAACAAACGAACGACCATTGAGTTAGGATAGTTTTTATTGGCTTTGGCAACATCTTCCAATACTTGATTGATAATCACCTTCCCTGTATTAGGTTCTTTGTACATCATATCTAGACCCAAGCGATGATAATTATACATGGCTTTACGGAAAATTTTTAAGCCTGGACTGGTTAGATTATTGATGATGAAGTAGCGATTACGATTGCCATCCAATGCTCTCCATCCTTTAAATTCAGCTGCTGCATTGGGAGGAACTGCCGTTAGGATATCTTGGGCAACCTGAAAATATTCGTCTCCACCATACAAACTGAAAGAGTCATAATCATAACCCAAAATGATATGAACATAAAAGCAAACAATAGAAGATAGATTGTCAAGAAAAACGTTTTCGCTAAACTGAATAGGTTGGAAAGCTTCGTAATTAAAAATGACATCTTTGTCGACATGGGTAAAAATAGGCGTTTCATAATTGCTGCCATAAACAGGACGAACCGCTTGAATGGCCAAGTCTGCCTTGAATTTGGTAAGAGAAATTTCATCTCTTATCGTCATTTGAACATTACACTTGATTCTTTCTTCTACATCAAATACATCGTTTGTCCATTTCTGATTATTCAAAAAATCAGAGAGCGAAGCCTCTAGTGTTTCGAATACCTTTGGATCGACCTTAACGAGTTGAGGGGTATTGATAGAAACATTAAAGATAAATTCCTGAGCAGGAAGCAATTGTCCTACAAAAATGAATAATAAAAAAAGTCCGATTTTCTTCATGTTCAAAAAAAATTAAGAAGGAAATAGTTTTATGCTAAAAGCTTGACCGCTTCATTGAGAATATCAATGGCAACGGAAGTCTTAGTTTTTAACTCAAAATCTAGCTGCTTATTGCCTGCAAAGATAATTGAGATTTTATTGGTATCGTGTTTAAAGCCTGCTCCTTTTTCTTTCAAGGAGTTGAGGACGATAAAATCAAAGTTTTTTCGCTGTAATTTTCCTCGAGCATTTTCCACTTCATTCGTCGTTTCCAAAGCAAAGCCAATCAATAATTGGTTTTTACGTTTGATTTTACCCAAAGATGCAGCAATGTCAGTAGTTCTTTCCAGTTCTAACTCAAAGGCTCCTGATTTTTTCTTGATTTTTTCACTCGCGACTACTTTGGGGCGATAATCTGCTACCGCAGCTGCAAGGATGGCAACATCCATTTCATCAAACAAAGCTGCCGAAGCTTCATACATTTCTTGAGCAGTCTGAATTCGGGTTGTTTGGATAGCAGGATGTTGACTACTCAACTTAGAAGGGCCCAAAATCAAATGTACACTAGCTCCTCGGCTAGCGGCCTCTTCGGCGAGTGCTACTCCCATTTTTCCAGAAGAATGATTACCAATAAAGCGTACCGGGTCAAGGGGCTCAAAGGTTGGTCCAGCTGTGATCATTACTTTTTTGCCTACCAAATCTTGCCCTTTGGAAAAGAAATTATGGAGTAAGCTACAGATATCTGCTGGCTCCGCCATGCGACCATCTCCCACCAAGCCACTCGCCAACTCGCCATGTCCAACCGGAATCAGGTGATTTCCATAGGATTGTAAGAGCTTTAGATTTCTTTGAGTAGAAGGATGTTTCCACATATCCAAATCCATTGCTGGTGCAAAGAATACAGGGCATTTGGCAGAGAGATAAGTAGCGACCACAATATTGTCGCTTAGGCCATAAGCCATCTTAGAAAGACTGGTAGCGGTACAGGGAGCAACAATCATGGCATCCGCCCAGAGGCCCAATTCCACATGATTATTCCAGCTTTCTTCCGAAATGATTTCAGAATGAACTGGATTCTTGGAAAGTGTTGAAAGGGTAAGAGAACTGATGAAAGCTTTGGCCGCCGGGGTCATAATGATTTGAACCTCGGCACCGGCTTTTACCAAAAGGCGAGTCAGAAAAGCTGTTTTATAGGCAGCAATACTCCCAGTTACGCAGAGTAGGATTTTTTTTCCACGGACTGCATCCATAGTATCTGGTTGAGATTAGAGAAGGTCAACAGTAATTATTGCTTACTGTTGACCTTCTGTTGAAAGACAATGAAGTACTTAAAACTTCCACAAAAGAAAGACTAATAATCGTCTCTTCTTTCTTCTTTTTCTCGGTAGTGAATGTCTCCTTCCAAAAATTCAGAAGAAGCGATCAATACAGGATTAGGGAGTCTTTCGTAAAATTTGGAGATTTCAATTTGCTCCTTGTTTTCATGAATTTCTTCAATGGTGTCAGAAGACACGGCAAATTCCTCCAATTTGTTGTGCAATTCATGCTTGAGATCAACAGCAATTTGCGTCGCTCGTTTGCTAATGATGGTTAAAGACTGATAAATATTACCAGTATCTTTTACCAATTCCTTGATGTTTCTTGCCTGAACGTTGGGCTCTAGTCCCTGGACTTTAGTCTTAATATCAGTCATTGGCGAATTCTTTTAATTTTTTATTTGAATTATTCTTAATTACTCTCAATTCTCTGGAG
>CAYQRA010000427.1:0-6205 GCA_964419315.1 uncultured Saprospiraceae bacterium
CAGCTTCAATTTAGTACCAGTTTTGAAAAGAAATCGAACGATGTCTAAAATATTGTTTAGCCCCGCTTACTTCTATCGCTTCGACGACAAACAGTGGAAAGATCAAAAACCTTATCCTCCTTATGGGACCATCTATGCAGCGGCCCTAATGCGCCAAGAAGGATTTGATGTAGCCGTACATGATACCCATTTGACCCATAGCCCTTCCGAAATCATTGCCTCGCTCGACGAGCAGCAACCCCAGTACCTAGTCGTATACGATGATGGGTTTAATTACCTTACCAAGATGTGTCTTACGGTCATGCGAGATGCCGCCTTTGAACTGATTGCAGAAGGTAAAAAAAGAAATTGTCAGGTCATCGTTTCTAGTTCTGATGCGACAGATCATTATCAAAAATACCTCGAAAAAGGAGCTGATTATGTGCTCTTGGGAGAAGGAGAAATGACTTTGCTGGAATTGGTACAAGCACTGGAAAGTGGACCTGTTCAACCCGAGCAGATTCGAGGATTGGCTTACCAGCAAAACAACCAAGTGCAAAGCACTCCTCGCCGTCCTGTATTGCGCGACTTAGATGCCCTACCGGACCCCGCTTGGGATTTGCTCGACTTAGCGCCTTACCGCCGCATTTGGTTGGAGGCTCAAGGCTATTTTTCCATCAATATTGCGACCACCCGAGGCTGCCCTTTCAAATGCAACTGGTGCGCCAAGCCTATCTATGGCAATCGCTATAATTCGCGTTCGCCAGAACGAGTGGCTGCAGAAATGCAATTATTGCAGGAAAAATACCAAGCCGACCATTTTTGGGTTTGCGACGATATTTTTGGTCTACAACCCAAATGGGTTCAACGTTTTCGAGAGGAAGTAAACGACCGACAATTACAATTGCGTTATAAAATACAATCGCGAGCTGATTTGCTGCTCAAAGAAGACAATATCGTAGCATTGGCCGAATCTGGATTGGAAACGGTATGGGTAGGTGCGGAGTCGGGGTCTCAAAAGATTTTGGACGCCATGGATAAAGGAACTACTATTGATCAAATTTATGAATCGACTCGGCTACTACAAGCCAAAGGAATTAAGGTGGGGTTTTTCCTCCAGTTTGGTTATTTAGGCGAAACCATGAAAGAAATCCAAATGACGATCGACATGCTGCTCGATCTAATGCCCGATGATATTGGGGTGTCGGTTTCTTATCCGCTACCCGGAACTTTGTTTTTTGAAAAGGTCAAAAGTCAATTAGATCTGAAGCAAAATTGGGTAGATTCTGACGACCTTGATATGATGTATTCGGGCACTTATTCTCCCGTCTTTTACAAACGCCTACATCGTTTTGTACATAAGTTATTTCGCCGTCGTCAATCATGGGAAAATTGGCGAAAATTATTGCGGACTCCTCTGGGGGTTCGAAGCCATCAGTGGTGGTCTTTGCTCTCTCTCTTTTATTACGGCCCTGCTGCCGAATGGGATCGCTTCCGCTTACAGAAATTGGCCACGCCAAACAAGCCCAACTGATTCCCCTTATCTATGTCTACCCAACCTTTCGATCCGATTGCTTCTGACTACGACTCCAGCTTTACGCATAGCGCAGTCGGGCAATTGCAAAGGCAGCAAGTCTATTTCTTTTTAGAAAAAATATTGCCGCAATTGAAAGGTAAAAAAATCCTAGAACTGAATTGTGGTACCGGAGAAGATGCGCTCTGGTTGGCGCAAAAAGGCTATCAGGTTTTAGCAACTGATATTTCGATGGGAATGGTGGAACACAGCCGTCAAAAAATCAAAGCAGAAGGCTTCCATCAAGAGGTAGAGGTTCAACAAATGGCTATCGAAGCTATTGTTGATTTGCCGACCACAGATCGCTACGATTTGATCTTTTCCAACTTTGGTGGTTTCAACTGTCTCGATGCAACTACACTGTGTAATTTGGCTCAGCCTTTGGCTGATCGACTTGTCGATGGAGGACATTTTGTAGCGGTGGTCATGGGGCGGATTTGTCTTTGGGAAAGTCTTTATTATTTAGCCAAACTTTCACCTCGCCAAGCCTTCCGGCGACTAGGAAAAGAACCTTTGTCTGTCGATTTGGGCAATGACAAAAGTATCGATACTTGGTACTATCGCCCCGCTGAATTTTACCAATTGCTAGCCAATTCTTTTCAACAACAGCAAATTTTTCCGATCGGTTTTACCTTGCCTCCCTCTTATCTTGATCCTGCATTCCAACGACGTCCCAAACTCTTGCGAAGCTTACATCGGCTAGAGCAAAGGAGTCATACTTGGCGAGTGGCCTATAATATGGCCGATCATTTTTTTATCCATCTCCAGAAAAAGGACCTTCTTTGATAAATGCTGTGGTTGACTTACACACGGGATTTGTCAAAGCATCAAAAATGACCAATGAAACGAAACATCCTAGATCATTATGCCGAAAAAAATACGCCTTTTCTCCACGGTGCAGGAGAACGAGGTACGGAACATCTTTTGGCTGTTTTGAATCTGCGTGGTGACGAAAAAGTACTGGAGATTGGTTTTGGAACCGGGGCGACGCAAGTAAAATTGAAAAGCCGTTATCCGCAGCTCGATTTGTATGGCATCGAACAATCGCCATTGATGTTGCAAAAGGCTCAGCAACGGATGACTTGGGCGGGACTTTCTGCTCAGCAACTTTTGCTCGATGAGGGGAATGGGGTTTATCCTTTCGAAAAGGAGAGCCTTGATATAGTCCTTGTTGAATCGGTATTGGGCATTTTACCCAAAGTAGCCATTGAACAAATCTTTGCGGAAGTTGGTAGATTATTGAAACCAGAGGGAATTTTGGCGATCAATGAGACGATGTGGGAGGCAGGGGTTTTACGCGAGGAAATGGAGCATATCAATAAAGAATGCCAACAAGCTTTTGGGATCATTCAGGCACAAGCAATATGGCCGACCATTGAAGACTGGAAGGCTTATGTTCAGCAAGTAGGATTTGTGGTCGCTTATTGTGCGGAGGCAGGAAAAGGGCCAGACCACATTGAGGTTAAGGGGAAAGAATGGCGTGCGAAAGGTTTTAGTTATCTAGGACGTTTCTTTTCTTTTTTCAATGCTCGGCAGCGACAAGAAAATAAAAAAATCCAATCCCTTTCTTCCCAGCTTTTTTCTCCAGGCAAATCCTACTTGAACAGCTATATTTTAAAATTGCAGAAAACTACTGCTTTTCCTCTTTAAGTGGTAAAATTTCCATCTTCATCGATCCTAGCCATTTTACCGCAATGGTAACCGTATTGTCAGCGGTTACATTGACGATTAGAAAATTATCCTTTTCCCCATTTCCCATTCCTGAGGCTAGCAAGTGAATATTTTTATAACTATCATAAAACAAAGGGGTTTTAAAGCGATTGGCCCCCACATCTCCAGCAAAAAGATACACCGGACGGTCTGCTGCCTGAAATAGTGGTTCTACTTCGGACCAAAAATTGATTTGTGGGGTACGACCATCTAAGGAATTAATTTTTAAATCCGAATAAGGACCCTCAGGACTCCACCAAAGTACTTGATGAAAAAACACAAATATGCGACGATAACGTTTGGCTTTTTTCAATGTCTTTTTCAAAAAAGTCATTTGCTCTTTCCAAATATTCCATCCACCTAGGCCGGGGTTGAGTACCAAAAAGAGATCATCCTGTATTTTCCATTTGTAATAAGTAGCGCCATAGCGCTCTCGGTAAGGCGATTTGTGGCCTTCATCATGATTACCTGCCGCAAAGTAAACGGGAATATCCAAGGCCGACAATTCGCGATCGACCGCATCCCAGTGTGCTTTTGTGCTGCGAAAAACAATATCACCAGTAAGCACTCCCAATTGGCTATTTTTGATAGATCGCAAAAAATCAAACTCTGCTACAAATGGAGGGTGCATCCCCGGTAAGGTATCGGTGGGTGCTCCGTAGGTATGACCCGCCACAAAAAAGCTATAGGTTTGAGGCTGCGGTACTTTACAACTTAAGGAAAGAAAAAGCATGGCGAGCAGTAGCCTAAAGAGTAGCTGAAAAAACATGAAGTAATGTAGAAAAAAATCAGTTCAATTCCAATATCTTTATTTCAATGAAAAATGCCTTGTATGTTATTGGCTGTTGTTGCTTGCTGGGGAGTTTGACCTGTATGCCCAATCAGGGGAAGGAAGGGGTATTACCTATTCTACCATTGCTCGATATCGAAATAAAACAAGGACATTTGGTTTTACTCAAACGCAAAAGGCGAGAAGCTTTTAGAGATGGACTTTTGGTCACTAAAAAAAAGGATTATGTACCTGCTCGTATCCGTTATCAAGATCAAGAATTACGCGGCTCCATTCGTTTGAAAGGGGACTGGCTTGATCATCTGAAAGGTAAGAAGTGGTCTTTGCGTATCAAACTTGATTCGACCGAAACGCTTTGGGGGATGCAGCGTTTTTCGGTACAACATCCACGGACCCGTTCCTATCTCGACGAATGGGTTTTTCATCAATTGTTGCAAGCTGAAGGTATTTTAAGCCCGGAATATCGTTTTGTACAGATTCGTTTTAATGGAGAGTATAAAGGCATCTATGCACTCGAAGAGCATTTTGACCGACTACTTTTGGAAAAACAAGGACGTCGGGAAGCTCCCATCGTAAAGTATATAGAGGATGGTTTTTGGCAGGCTCAGCAGTACCGTCTTAATCATGGCACAAACCTAAGTCCTTATATCCCCATTTTTGAAGCTGCGGCTATTGAAGCCTTCCAAAAAAGGCGAACCTTGAGCGACCCTAACTTGAGCGATCAATTTCTGCAAGCGCATGATTATTTGCGGCAATTGCGACAAGCGGAGCAACCCGCTCACCTTTGGCTGGATACTTCGCGTATGGCTCAGCTCTTTGCCCTGGCGGACATGGCTCAGGCTTATCATTCCCTGCGCTGGCATAATTTGCGTTTTTATTTCAATCCTTTTAGCAATCGCCTAGAGCCTGTAGTCTACGATGCTTATGGTTCCAATGGTCCATACCGGTGGTTTTCCAAACCCTTTCTGGGCTTCTATTCGGAGCGATACGCCAAGGTTTATTATCGAGAAGAATTCCTCCTGTTTCAGCTTTTCAATGATCCAAATTTTCGAAAAATTTATCAAAAACAGTTGCATAGGGTTTGTACGACAGATTATGTCAATGCTTTTTTGCAAAAGCATCGACCCCAGATTCAGGAATTGGAGAATGTCCTGCGCGAAGAATTTCCTGACTATCGGTACAACTGGAATTTTTTGCTCGACAACGTCGATACGCTGCAGAAAAAATTAGAAGATTATTCTACAGAACATCTTCCTTTTAGTTATCAAATATACAGTCCCAATTACGATTCGTGTCGAGCGTCCTATCCTTTGCAGGAAGTGTCTATCGAAAGCCGATACACAGGACAAGCAGGACAAATCCATTTGCGCAATTATTATTGTAAGGAAGTACAAATACAGGCTAGTGGACCCAAAAAAAGGAAACCCATTCACGAATTGACTTCTCCATTGAGTCTCCCTGCTTTTGATATCCATCAGTCTCCTCCTTCCTTTTTAATGAGACTGCCGCCAGGGGATCGCTACTTATTTTACACCATTCCCAATAACCCTTTTTGGTACCACCACAAAATAGATGATTGGCCCAAGGAAAAAATACCAACTCAACTGCCTAGTCAGCATTTGCGCATTGACAGTGCCGATTTTTTGATAGAAGGAAATCAGCTTTACCTTCCCAAAGGGAATTATCAATGGGATGATTTGGTGGTGATTCCTAAAGGGAGGCAACTGGAGATTGCAGCTGGAGTGAATATCGATCTATTGCCGGGAGGGGGACTACTTTGTTTGGGGAATTTGCAGATGCGAGGAACTCCTAATTTGCCGATCGAGGTACAGGCTTCCCAAGGATTGTCAAAAGGTTGGCAATTGATTGAAGCCAATGGTTTTTGTAAAATAGAGTGGACCAATTTTGAGGGATTAAGCCCTTTGCGAGATGGAGGCTATTGGTTTAGTGGAGGTTTTACGGCCTTCGATAGCCAATTGGAGATGGAGCATTGTCAATTTCAAAATTTTGATACCGAAGATGCCCTTAATATTGTTTCCTGCCCTGAGGTTCAGCTCCGACATTTGAGCTTCCGCCAGTGTACGGGCGATGCTTTGGATGTCGATTTTTCTCAACTAGAGATTAGCCATTGCCAATTTAGTGATATCGGTGGG
>CAYQRA010000428.1:0-6204 GCA_964419315.1 uncultured Saprospiraceae bacterium
CCTCCAATCCATGTTCCCGGATATATAGTTCCCATTGCTGATCGATGGCCGCATTCATAAAGAAGGCACAGATAGTTGCAGCAGGGCCATTGATGGTCATGGATACAGAGGTCTTGGGATCGCAGAGATCAAAACCTGAGTAGAGTTTTTTGGCATCGTCTAGGCAGCAAATACTAACACCTGAGTTTCCAATTTTTCCATAGATATCTGGTCGGTAATCTGGATCTTCCCCATAAAGAGTTACCGAATCAAAAGCGGTGGATAAGCGATTGGCAGGCATATCACTAGAGAGGTAATGGAACCGGCGATTGGTTCGCTCCGGCCCTCCTTCTCCCGCAAACATTCTGGTCGGGTCTTCTCCTTTTCTTTTAAATGGAAATACCCCCGCAGTAAATGGAAATTCTCCCGGTACATTTTCCTGCAAAGCCCAACGTAATATTTCGCCCCAGTCTTTATAGCGAGGTAAAGCTACCCGAGGGATACGAGAGTGCGAAAGGGAAGTGGTAAAAGTAGGAACCCGAATTTCGCGATCTCTCACTTTATAAACATATTCATCGCTGGCATAAGCATTTTTCTTTTCTTCCCAACTATCTAGAATACGTTTACATTTTCCATCCAAATCCAATTCCAGATCTGCATATGTTTTTTCCAGAGCATCAATGGTAGCGCTTTGTGCAGGACTGGTCTCTTGCTCTTTGATGGCCAAAATGGATTGTTGAAGGCCAAATAATTTTCTAGCCAAATCACATTGGCGATCTACCCAGCGATCGTACTGGCGATTGTTTTCAGAAATCTCTGATAAGTATCGCGTTCGATTGGGAGGGATGATGTAGATTTTTTCACTCAAACCTTCCTGCATCGAGGCCTCTGATTGCAGATTGGCTTTGGTTCGTTCGACCACGAGGTCCATCAATCGGCGGTATAATAGATTGGTGCCGGGATCATTGAATTGCGAAGCAATGGTGCCGTATACGGGCATTTGATCGGCAGGTGTTTCCCAGATTTGATGATTGCGTTGGTATTGTTTTTTTACATCGCGCAAAGCATCTTGAGCACCTCGCTTATCAAATTTGTTGATGGCGATCATGTCGGCAAAGTCGAGCATGTCAATTTTTTCCAATTGAGTAGCAGCTCCATATTCTGGGGTCATCACATAAAGCGAAACATCAGAGTGATCGATGATTTCGGTATCGGATTGGCCAATTCCAGAAGTTTCCAAAATGATAAAATCAAAATTGGCTGCCTTCATAATATCCACGGCTGCCTGTACATGTTTGGACAAAGCTAGGTTGGATTGTCGGGTGGCCAGAGAACGCATAAAAACCCGTTCTTTAGAAATGCTTGGATTGATACTATTCATGCGAATGCGATCTCCAAGTAAGGCGCCACCTGTTTTTCTTTTAGAAGGATCGACCGAAATAATAGCAATGTTTTTATCCTTAAAATCGAGTAGGAACCGACGAATGAGTTCGTCCACAAGACTTGATTTTCCCGCGCCACCAGTACCAGTGATTCCCAGTACAGGAATATTTTTACTAGCGATTTCTTGACGGATATTTTCTAGCCAAGTTTTGTTTTCTTCTGGGAAATTTTCAACGGCAGAAATCAGTCGGGCGACGGCATGTGGATTTTTGACGGAGACTTCTTTTAGTTCTCCATTGAGGTTGATCCCGATCGGGAAATCACATTGTTCCAATAAATGGTTGATCATTCCTTGGAGACCCATTTTTCGACCATCATCTGGCGAGTAGATCCGAGCAATTCCATAATCATGTAAATCTTTAATTTCTGAAGGTAGAATGGTTCCACCACCACCACCAAAGATTTTGATGTTGGGCGCATCTTGCTCTTTGAGCAAATCGTACATGTATTTGAAAAACTCATTATGACCTCCCTGGTAGGAAGTGATGGCAATGCCTTGCACATCTTCTTGGATCGCGGTAGCTACGATATCTTGTACGGAACGATTGTGGCCAAGGTGGATGATTTCTGCTCCAGAGCTTTGCATGATCCGGCGCATGATATTGATGGCGGCATCGTGCCCATCGAAAAGAGAGGCAGCAGTAACAATTCGGATTTTATTTTTGGGTTGGTAGGGTGCTATTTTTTCCATGTTAAGTGACGGATCAAAATTTTTGATAGAATATTTGATTTTTGAAAATCGACGCACAAACGGACTAACAGGAAGTTAGAAGGAGTTTTTCAGAAATCTCAGAAAAAATAAGGTATCAAAAATTCTGTCAAACTACTTATTTGGTTATGGCTTCAATGCTGCAAAATTACGATTTTTTGAGTGGAAAGGCGTGTTTTGAGTGGGCTTTTAGGGGATAACCTTGGTCAAAAACTAGGAAAGGACTTCCTGAAATTCATTCAACATCATAGCGGTAGCTCCCCAAACAACATGGCCTTGGATATCGAAATAGGGAACATTTTTAAGCGTCAGATTATTGGGCAATTGAATGGCCGTTTTCTTTCGGTTGGCGGGGTCAAGAAAATCGCTCAGTGGTACTTCGATGATTTGTTGAACTTCGGTCTCTTGTGGAATGAATTTGGGGGTATAGTTGAGCACCCCGATGAATGGGTGAACGATAAAATTGCTAACGGGGATAAACATCTCCGTTAATCTTCCCAATATTTTTACATCTTCTCTGATGATACCGACCTCTTCTTCCGCTTCTCGTAAAGCACCTTGTTCCAAACTGGCATCGCTGGCTTCTAGTC
This sequence comes from uncultured Saprospiraceae bacterium, assembly GCA_964419315.1. GTDB lineage: Bacteria > Bacteroidota > Bacteroidia > Chitinophagales > Saprospiraceae > CALLVY01. Next base: position 2,722 of record CAYQRA010000428.1, read on the forward strand.
CGCCTCCAGGGAAACTGATTTGACCACCATGGCGATCATTGGGATTATTGGAAACTCTTTGGATCAGTACAAAATGCCATGCTTTGTTTTTGGGATATAAAGCCAAAAGGACACAAGCGACTCTGGCATCTTTTGTTTTACTGGGATAGCTACTTCGCACCGCATGCGCCATACGATCTTGAGCTTCTGGCCCGGGAAGCGGCTGGGAAAGGCGGGTTTGAATTTTTTGAATCAATTCATTCATTGGGGAGCATTTTAAGCAAATTAGCAAAAGTCAAAGTGGTCAGAGCACCAAAAAACAAAAGCCTTGGCGAGTTTATTGCCAAGGCTTTTCGAGGCTTATTGCCTGCAATTATTTTTGAAAGAATTAGTCTTTATTAGAAATGCGAAGATAATTCTTCAGTGCAGTAGTCATGGATGGCACTTCTGGCATTGGAGCAAGAATATTAATGGTCAAGCCATGTTCTTCTACTGCTTTTTGCGTGCTTTTGCCATAGACGGCAAAGCGAGTATCATTTTGTTTGAACCCGGGGAAATTCTCATAAAGAGAAGTAATACCCAGTGGACTAAAGAAGACCAAAACATCATAGAATACGTCTTCGAGGTCAGAAAGATCACTACTAACGGTACGATACATAAGTGCATCTTTCCAATTGAAATCATTTTCATTCAGAAAGCTAACTTCTCTTTTACTCCCTAGATTAGAGCAAGGAAGTAAGAACGTTTCTTTCTCGCGGTGCTTCATAAAAGCTGCTTTGAGATCTAGAATGGTTCTTTTTCCAGCAAAAACTTTGCGTTTGCGATAAACGATAAATTTTTGAAGATAATTGGCAATTGCTTCAGAGAGGCAGAAATACTTGGTATCCTGCGACATCTTGATCCTCATTTCTTCACAGATTCTGAAGAAATGATCAATGGCATTCTTGCTAGTGAAAATCACCGCAGAATACTCATCCGGACGAATACGCAATTTTCGGAATTCTTTGACGTCAACTCCCTCCACGTGTATGAAGGGGCGCCAGTCTATTTGCAAACCATACTTTTCTTCCAATTGATAATAGGGAGAGCGTTCAGGTTTGGGTTGAGAAATTAGAATTGTTTTTATTCGCTTGAAGGTTTCCTCCATCACTTTACCCTTTGCTGGCATCAAGATGTCTTTTTAGTGAAAAAATCTAAGAATAGGACTAAAAGTATTTTAGGCAAATTCTTAATACTCAACCCTGTATCATAAGCAATAATTTCACCAGAACTAGGGTAGGAGCTATTTCGACGGTGCAAAGGTACATAAAAAAATGAAATTTGTTGGAACTAATGTGTCTACTTGCAATTAAAAGACTACGGATGAATCGGAAGCAATAAATCAGAGCGATTATGCATAAAGTGCTGTATATTAGATATTTAGGGAGTTCACTTGATCCAAATGCAATTAAAAGGTTGAGTGGAAGTAAAAGAATGCCAATCGTAATATTGAAAACAACAATGGTAAAACTATATTGACGCAATTCTTTATTAATAGGGAAAATTAGCCCCAAAAGGCGTAAAAATAGGTGCTTGATCGTAAAAATACCACTTACTCCAAGGGTACAGAATGTCAAAGTTTGCCAATGATTTTGGATAGGGGGACCAAAATTTTTGGTAATTAGGTAAAAGAAGAACCCTGCATTGAGGAAAAATAAGAAATACAAGGCCATTAAGGATAGGTGTAAAAAACTTCCCTGTTCTCTTTGTTTGAGCTTGAGAATATTGTCGTTTAGGAAAGCTCGGTAAATTTGGTTGACCACCGTTCTATAAAGAACGATTAGAACGGTAGAAATGACGATAAGGATTAAAGCTATAATGGACAGGAAATACCGATCATTGACCGTTGTACTATTTTTCTGAGGTTGTAATACCGGAGAAGGAGCTACTTTTTTTTCTCCAAGTTTGGTTTCAGTATCCAAGCGATTGATTTCAAAGGGATTTTCTGAAGCATTAAAACTAGGTGCAGGAGGAGGACTTACTGACGGAGTCGCCTGTTCTTCTACATCAAAAGGATTTTGGTTCTGATTGGAGCCGGCTTCTGGCGATACTTCTATTATTGCTGGGGCGGTATTGGGCGTAGGAAGTGGAGTCGAAGATCCTTGTACATCAAATGGATTATCCTTTTCTGGGTCATCCTCTGCTTGAGGGGCTGAGTTCTCCGTTTGGGTAGTCGGATTAGTTGGCCTATTGGGAATTTCAAAAGGGTTTTGTCCTTGTTGCGCAGAAAGGCCATACCCAACTCCTAGAAGTAAAAGTAAACAGAAGTTTTTACATAGTAAGCGACGGTATAAAATTAACGCCAATTTATTTGATTTTGATTAATCATTTCTAAGAGAATGAGGTCAATTCATGTTACAAAGCAAAAATAAGATTTCTTGTTTAAGTAAGGTCTAAATATACCGGAGATTAAAAAAGAATATTTCAAATTAAATTAAAAACCGAGGAGACCCGCAGGTCTCCCCGGAAAAGGATTATTCGCTTACGGTACCAATGACCGTCAAGAGGATGGGGGATTCTGTTCTATCTGTCATTACTTTGATGCTTTTGCGGAACGCTCCAGCTTTTTTGGCATTATAGGTCGCACTGACCACCGAACTTTCACCAGGAGGAATAGGTCCTTGATCGTGGTGAGCAGCGGTACAACCACAGGTACTTTTGACGTCTTTGATAATCAGAGGTTCCTTGCCCGAATTGTAAACGATAAACTCTGCCGTCTTTGGAACTCCTTGTTCGATGCTGCCAAAGTCATGAGTTGTATTATTCCAACGCATACCATTGTCTATGGTGGTAGTGGGCTCAACTGCGAGGTCTTCAGAAACAAATTTGGCAGGTACTTCCTGTGCACTTAGGTTGGCACAGAACAGAAAAAAAACTAAACTAAAAAACGAAGTTTTCATAAAAAAATCTTTTGTACTTCCTCTAGTCATAATTAAAGGAAGTGGGTTAAAAAAATATAGGGTGTCGCGCGAGAAAAATTATTTTTAAAAAATACTTAAGAACAAAGAATTAAAAGTATTTATTGAGAAGTGGTTTTGTTTTTGAGAGGACTTAGTTCGTGAAAAATAAATCACTCAATTTCTGAGTTCCTCTTCTTTTTGATTGACCACGGTACTTAGTTCACTTCGTTTATGAACCTCCCGTGTCGGTTTGTCCAAGAACGACCAAATTTTACACGAGTCAACTGCTTTTGGGAGCTAGGCGAACATGCCAGTAAAAATAACGTAAGACAAAGAGTGAGGCCCGAAAATGTTTTCATTATGGTTTTAATTTTTTGGTTTTGATAAAACAAATATATGGGCAGATTGGCCGCTTCGCTGTTAATGAAGGTCGAATTATTGTTAATGACGTGTTAACGAATTTTTGTTTAAACTTTGAGTAATGTAATTTGTGTTTTATTGTGGGGTATTTAGGTATTAGGTATTAGGTATTAGGTATTAGGTGTTTGGTGTTTGGTGTTTGGTG
>CAYQRA010000429.1:0-6202 GCA_964419315.1 uncultured Saprospiraceae bacterium
TCAGCTAGTTGGCCCTCTTTTTACGTAAAAAGAGGGCCAACAGGTAAACAAGCTAACCAGCCAACAGGCAAGTCTCTACTAAATAAATATTTTGGGATGACTCCTATTTAAATTGATAGGAAACCACCAACTTCATATAAAAGTAAATCAAAACCTATCTCTTATCTGCACCGAGTGGAATTTCATTTAGGTCATTATCAGAGATGTGTTTGACTCTTGACCAATCATTATTGAATACGGAGGCAGTTCTTGCCCAACGACGTTTTTGGTCTTCCATAATATATACCTCGTTTCCGCTTCCTTTGTATACATTTCCATCTTTCCTAGATGGTATGGCAGTACCTCTGTGGATTTCTTCCATGATACCATTATTTATTATTTTGACGTCTCCCCAGGTGAAACCCATAGCGGTGAGTGTAGTCCGGTCTGGAATATGTCTCCGCACTCCATTTCTTACTAAATATACTGCCGGATGATTACTAGTCTTTACTAATTGATTTTCAAAGGAAGCGTCTGCAGGCTTACCTTTTCCTACATAAGTAGGCTCCCATTTCTCCCATGATCCGAGCAACTCTCGATTGGCATTTACAGTAGGACTATTACTTTCAGCTACTAAATACTTGTTGTTTGATGATAAGAATCCAACTTTATAGTCTTCACTAATTTCGTTGGTATCATTTTTATTTTCTGGATTGACTAAAGTCCAAATTGATCCATCATTGATATTTTTTTGACCGCTATGGGCCGTTCCATTCCCATTTGCTGCCATGTAATTTTTATAAGAACTCTTCAATAGTACTTTATCTCCAAACTGGATATTCCCGCTTCTACTATTCGGGTTCTCTGCGCTTAGAATACTGAATTGTTCTTCGCTGGCTATGCTCTTTCTGTCTGATACTAATTCTCCATTCGACTTAGATCTCAAATAATTTCCATGATGAGACTTGAAAGATACTAAGCTGCCATATGGAATTTTACCACCATGTATTGCTTTGTGTACGGCGGATGCGATGACTTTCATTTCTGTTTCTACCACGTTAGGAAACTCTAATCTTCCTCCGCCTTCATTCAAATCCTCTATGGCGGTCAATAATGCTGCTCCCATCTTGCTGGCCATTGCTCCTGCTAACGCCATTCCTTTAAATCTCGGGTCATCAATCGCATTGGCAAGTTCAGCGTCTGCTTCACCCACTGCTTCCAGATAGGTAACAATCGGATTTTTACCGGCAAATTCTATAGTTGATTTCGCATTTATTAAGATGCCTTCTTTGTCAAAGTTCAGATAGATAGCTGCTTGATCTGCTTTGAGAAGTCCCCGCATACGTTGCATTTCAAAATTCAAATTGATGGCTCCATCTGTTTCATCTATCGTAGGTTTCCATATCCGAAATCTACTATCGCTAACTTTGAAATCATGAGCTCGACCATCTTTTCGAGACCAATTTTTCACTTTTTCTAATTCAAAAGTAATAACTGCTTCATTGCCACCGGGTACGATGACTATATGGGAAACTTCATCCAATTCTCCATCTCCATAGTGTTTATAATCAAGGCTGCTATTACCAGGGTTTTCTCTCAGTTTATTGATTTTTCCATTCGGTGTTCTAAATCGTACCCTTATCCAATCATCATCATTTTTGTTGTTAGAAAATCCAGCATCCCATAATTCTAAAATGGTATTTGGTTTTATTCCTTCAAATTCGACGGATTTAATTTTGTCATTTTCCCATTGCCATTCTGTTTTGAGATTCATATCTCTTTTGTAATTGTCTTCAAGTGTTCCGACTACATCTCCGGAGCAATTATCGTTTGCGTAAAAAATAAACTTTCCCATTATTTTGGTATTTTAAGGTTAAAAAAAAGTGTTTAATTTATGATCACAAACTTAATGGGGATTTATGATTCAGTAACCACATTTTCATGCTGTCAGATGTTTTAGATCGATTTTTTTCTAGTTGATAATGGATATTATTTCATAAAAAGAATTGGTTTTTAATTCATATTTACCTAATTTCGAGATTCTATTTATCTATACCCCAAGGTTGATAAACTTAAAGGGTGTTCATAAAAAGAGTCGTTAAGATTTTTATGACAGACCATTTGAAAACCTCCAAAAAACTATTATTATGGCTGAATATCAAGTCAGTTCTCCGCTCAATTTCACTTTCATTGGAAGAAACAGGTCTCCTTCTCAAAATGTCATGCCAATAGATGGTGAAGAATTAGAATCTATTGTAAATAATGCACGGCTTAGCATTTATTTTTCGTCGGAACAATTAAAAAGTTTCTTGATAGATGAAGCTGCATGGGGTATATTGTTATCCCCAAGTTTAGATCAGAATCAAGAATTGGCAATTACCGCAGGTAGGGTTGATTCTTTTCGTGGAAGAATAGTAGAATTCGAAGCAGGACACGAAAGTAATCCAAAGCAACAAGAAGCTATCCATTTTGAAACTCCAGAAACGAAAAATGCGCTAGAAGATTTGTTGTCGAATAATCAATGGCTTTTTAGAAAAGCATTTTTTGATGGATCAGCAATATCTCCTTTAATAGAATCTTCGGAAGGGTTATGGTTTCATACAACGGTCATTTCAGTTGGTGAAAGAAAGTATTTTACATTGACAGCAGCTCCACCAATGGATGCTAGTTCCAATGCTTCTAATTCTGGAATTTTGAGCCTTTTACCATGTCCTCCTAATTGCGGTGGAGGTGGCACTTATCGCAATGATGAAATTACTGTAATTAGTGTCTGAAAATAGTTTTGTGAAAAAAGGCTTCTTATTTATTTTCCTATTGTTTTTATTGACTGATGAGAGTCAAAGTCAATCCTTTCAATTTTCATTTCATAGGCTTTCTCCTCTCGAGGGCTTATCTCAGGGTACGAATAAATTTCTGTATCGAGATTCTAGAGGTTTTGTTTGGATTAGTTCGATTGATGGATTGAATCGATTCGATGGAACCAAGGTAAAAGTATACAAGGCAGATCCAGCATCTGGTTTGCTGGGAAATATAATTACCAGTAATTTTTATGAAGACGATGAAGCCAATCTATGGTTTACGACCTATGAAGCGATTCATTGTTATGTTCGGAAGACAGACAAGTTTCTGCATTTTGAATTGCAAAACGAAGATCAGGATACCATCCGTCAAGATTACTTTGCTTTTCACTTGGATGAAAAGCAAAACCTTTGGGTACGAACCGGTTTGGGAGAGGCCGGTCGATTGCATCTATTTTATTTGCCTGATTTAGCGGACACTATCCTTGGCCCATTAGATGGAAGTTGGCATGAACTATTGTTTGATTCAGAAGATCAAGTCCATTCTATCGTGTCAGGTAATTTTTATGCTGAATCTGGGATTGATATCCGAAATGTGAACGACCTCAGTGAGCGTAATACTTCTTTTTCTAAAGATGACCACCTTCCTCAATTAACGGTATATAATATAATTGTTGAAAATGATTCCTTGTTTTGGATGTCTACGCAGCATGGGCTAGTCGAGTATAATCCTATCACTGAGAAAGCAGTTTTTTATAATCGATATAAAGATCAAGATATTGGAAATGCCTGGGCAGTCGGTTCATTGGATTCACCGTATTTGATTGTTTCCACTGAAAAAGAAAGTATCCTCATTTTTGATACTAGGACTCGGACCTTTGTCCAACAAGTTCCTTTTGACCCCAATGATTCATTTGGGATGGGATTAAGCGGAGTGAATGCTTTTTATCTCGACGAGCAAAAAAACCTCTGGTTATCCAGCAGTAGAGGAGGAATGCTTTATAGTAATCTACTAAAGCGAAAATTTCGAATGATCGAACCGCTTCGAAATACTGCTATGGTGGCCATGTATGAATCTTCCGATGGTAGAATATGGTGCAATGGAAAATCAGGTACTGTTTTTTGTTTGACGAATAATGGCGATGCTTATCAAGAATATCCGATCTATAGTTCGGCTACTGAGGTTCCTATCCAAAAGGCAGAATTCTTTTTTGAAGATGAACAACAAAACTTTTGGCTTGCTTACGCTAGATATTTATTTAAATGGAATCAGCAAAACAATCGATTTGAATATGTGCAGGAGTTGCCAAATAGTATAATTTATATCTATTCCTCAAAAAGTGAAGGACTGATCGTAGCTACTTATTCTGGGATTTACAAACTTCAGCTAGAAGGTCAAAAATTTCAAATTACAAAGTTTGACGAATTAAAAAATTATCAACCACAATTGGCAACAGCTATATATGAGGATAAAGCTGGACGAATATATCTTGCACTGGATGCTAAACGATTAGCTATCTTCAGGAAGAATGATGACCAATATGAAAATATAAAAATGGTTAATCAAATCGGATATGCAAAATCATTTCATGAGACAGAAGATACGCTTTGGGTAGCCACCACGAATGGACTCTTGTCTATCGAATTAAATACTCAGCAACCTCAAATGCACCATCATACCGAAAGTGGCCTTCTGAAAGAGAATTTCTATAGTGTCTTACCAGATGATGATGGACAGTTTTGGTTGAGTTGCAATCGCGGATTGGTCTCTTATGATCCTTCGAGCAATTCACATCGCAGATATACACTGGCCGATGGTCTGCAAGGTATCGAGTATAATACCAATGCTTACCTAAAAAGTAAAGATGGAACAATTTGGATGGGTGGGAACAAGGGACTCAATGCTTTTCTCCCCATTGAGGTAAAAGATGTGCCTTATGCCCCCAAAATCCAATTTTCGGAATTGCTAGTGAATGATGTACCTTATGAGGCAGATGTTCAGATTGGAGAGTTGGAATCATTGACATTACCATTTAATAAAAATACGGTATCTATTACTTCTCGTGCATTGGAATATAGTGACCCGAGTAATAATCGATTCCAATATCGATTAGAAAATTATGATGATAAATGGGTGAATGTTGGCACCAGAGGTTTTGCCCGATATCCTAACCTTCCTGCCGGTAAATATATCTTCCAAGTGAGAGCTGCCAATTCTGATGGTGTTTGGAATAATGAACAGCGCGACCTTCAGATAGAAATACTTACCCCCTGGTGGCAAACCTGGACCTTTTATCTTGCCTGTTTGCTTTTGCTTTCTTTCATGATGTATGCCTTCTTTAACTATAGACTTCAGCAAGCACTGAAAATAGAACGAATGCGTGTCAAGATATCCAGTGACTTACATGATGATGTTGGGTCGATCCTCACAGGACTAGCGATGCAAGCCGAAGTGGTGGGATTGAGTGCCAAGGAAGAAAACAAACCCAAGCTAAATCGGATCAGTGAACTCAGTAGGAATGCGCTATCTCGAATGCGTGATACCGTATGGGCGATAGATGCACGTAAGGACAAACTTGAAAATTTAATTTTCCGGATGCAGGAACATGCGGAAGAAACGCTAACACCCATAGCAATACGCTTTGAATTACAAATAGACCCAAAGGTAGACTTGAGCAGAAAATTACCAACAAATATTCGACAAAATTTTTACCTGATTTATAAAGAAGCGATCACCAATATAGCCAAGCATTCCAATGGAAAGCAGGTCTTGATACAGTTAAAACAGTTCCAGCAAGGGCTGTCTATGGCAATTCATGATAATGGAAAGGTGGAGCGAAAAGCTTATAAAGCTTCAGGATTAGGTCTTTCTAATATGGAAATGCGGGCTCAACAAATGGGTGCTGCCTTCGAAATAGATAGGAATGATGGATATTTAGTAAAAGTTGATTTACCTCGGTTTAAATAAATCTATATTTCTCCATCCATTGATTTTCGGATGACTTCGATTTTACTATTTACGTTTAACTGCCGATAAATTCTTCTGATGTGATCCCTTACCGTATCTAAAGAAATCTCAAGGTTGTCAGCAATCATCTGATAGCTCTGAGCGGCAACTAATCCTTTTACTATTTGTTTTTGACGGACCGTTAGCACTTCTTTTTGCTTGACTTGTTTTGGTTTGAAATGTTGGACTACTTTGATCGCAATCGATGGAGACATATAAGCTCCTCCTCGATAGACGGTAAAGACCGCTTCCCTAATTTTGCTAAGCGGAGTACGTTTTGCCAGATAGGAACAAGCACCAGCACAGAGCGCTTCGAAAATGATATCGTCTTCCTCATAGGTTGTCAGCATCATGATATTAATCTCTGGCAATACTTCCTTAATATATTGGATGCCTTCTACACCAGTCATCCCAGGGA
>CAYQRA010000430.1:0-5982 GCA_964419315.1 uncultured Saprospiraceae bacterium
TACCTGCAGGTAATAGCGAACAATCGGGTTTACATTTTAATGCTGATATTTTTTTTCTAGGATAAAAAAGATGTGGGGTATCAATAGACCTTCCAGATAGCTCCTACATTTATTTTATGTAAATTGATAGTTTTAATGAGTTGAGGACATTCAACTTTGAGCTGCGCCCCAGATTAGACTTAAAAAATTTTCATAGACCAGAGAAATTCTCTAATCAAAATTGCAATTTGTTATACACACTACTTTGGTAGTCGCTCAGCGCTTAAAGAGAAAATGCTATATTTGCCTAAATCAAGAAAACATTTCCTTTCCAATAAAAGAATCAAGACTTTCTTATGTATTCCAAATTAAAAAAAATACCACCTTTCTTCTTTTTTATTTTCTTAATCACTGCTTGTATGACTGATACCCCTCAAAAAAGATCTAACCAAAGTAGTAAGATAGAGCATCCTGACTATGAAGATTTTCCCGTTTATATTGGCAATGATTTAGGATTAACCTATTCGTCGGCCAATTCTTCTTTTAAAGTATGGGCGCCTTCTGCGGAGGCCTTACGACTACGATTGTATGCGATGGATTTTGGAGGAGAACCATTAGAAGAAAAAGCAATGGAAAAAGGAGCTCAAGGACTTTGGAAAACAAAAATTGAAGGAGACCAAAAGGGAAAGTATTATGCTTTTCAAGCCAAAATTGATGGCCAGTGGTTGATGGAGGTTCCCGATCCATATGCGGTGGCCGTTGGGGCTAATGGTAAAAGAGGAATGGTGGTAGACCTGCAAGATACCAATCCAGAGGGATGGGAAGCGGATCAAAAACCACCGCTCGAAAATGCCACAGATATTATATTATACGAATTGCATGTTCGAGATTTGTCCATACATGAAAATTCAGGAATACAGAACAAAGGTAAATTTTTGGGACTAAGCGAAACGGGAACCAAAAGTCCACAAGGAGAAAAAACAGGTTTGGATCACATCAAGGATTTGGGGGTCACACATGTCCATCTAATGCCTTCTTATGATTTTTATACCGTAGATGAAACCCGATTAGACGAACCCCAATTCAATTGGGGCTATGATCCTCAAAATTACAATACACCAGAAGGAAGTTATTCTACCAATCCTAGAGATGGTGCTGTGCGGATTCGGGAGTTTAAGCAGATGGTAAAAACCTTGCATGAGAATGGTTTGCGAGTCATTATGGATGTGGTTTATAATCATACCGGCGTTACGGAAACTTCTAACTTTAACCAATTGGTGCCCGGCTATTATTATCGCCAAGATTCCCTCGGAGGTTTTTCTAATGCTTCTGCTTGTGGAAATGAAACGGCTTCCGAACGAGAGATGGTTCGCAAATACATCATCGAATCTGTGACGCATTGGGTAGAGGAATATCATGTGGATGGTTTTCGCTTTGACCTGATGGGGATTCACGATATTGAAACGATGAATTTGATCAGTGAAAAATTACACAAAATTGATCCCTCCATTTTTATCTATGGAGAAGGTTGGACTGGAGGGGATAGTCCATTGCCTTTTGAAAAACAAGCCCTCAAGCATAATACTTTGAAACTGCAAGGAGTGGCTGCCTTTAGCGATGACCTTCGCGACGGTTTAAAGGGTTCTGTTTTTGAACATGAAGAAAAAGGCTTCGTAAGTGGGAAAGTGGGGCGAGAAGAATCCATCAAATTTGGGATCGTTGCCGCCACGCAACATCCTGACCTCACTTACGGTCGAGTCAATTATTCCAAAGCACCTTGGGCGCCTCAGCCAACTCAGTGTATCAATTATGTATCCTGCCACGATAATCATACGCTTTGGGATCGCCTAGCGATTTCTAATCCTGAGGCGGAGGAAGCAGAGCGCATTCGCATGCACACTTTATCCCAAACCATTGTACTGACTTCTCAAGGCGTTCCTTTTTTACATGCAGGTACGGAAATGCTACGGACCAAAGACGGCGAAGAAAACTCCTATAAATCACCCGATGCCATCAATCAACTAGATTGGGCAAGAAAGAGCAAATACAAATCGGTTTTTGAGTATTTTAAAAAGCTGATTCAATTGCGGAAAAATCATCCCGCTTTTCGCATGACCAGTCAAGAGATGATCCAAAAGCATTTAAAATTTTTAAAGATGCCAGCGCCCCAGTTGGTAGGCTATACCATTAGTGATCATGCCAATGACGATACCTGGGAACAAATTGTCGTTTTATTCAATGGTAAAAATGTAGAAGAAACCATCGATATTCCCAACGGATTTTGGACCGTCGTTTTAAAAGAAAATGAAATTTCAGAAAAAGGCTTAAGTACGGTGCAAGGAAGTCAGGTCAAGATAGCTCCACAATCTGCACTGATTTTAATGCAAAGCAAACAACGATAAAAAATTAATATGTTAGACATTCAAAAGAAACTAAGTCAACCATTTTATGCCCTGCTGAGTTTGCCGGCAACAGCGATGGGTTTTGCCCTATGCGTACAAATTTCAGCCTTGAGTTGGATTTTGAATACCCAGTATGGATTTAATTTGGAAGAGATCGGAATGGTTTGGCTCGCTGGGCCATTAGCAGGGATCATTGGTCAGGTAGTGATTGGTTTTATTAGTGATAATGTATGGTTTTGGGGAGGTCGTCGCAAACCGTTTATCTTGATCGGAGGTACGATTGCAGCCTTGATGATATTGGCATTGCCCAATCTAGGCGTTATCAATGATACCCTTGGCGTTGGGAGTATTATGACCGTTGCCTTAATGGTCGCATTGACTCTGGATTTTTCCATCAATATCAGTTTCAATCCCACTCGCTCCCTCATTGCGGATGTGACTCCATCAGGCGATAAGCGCACGAAAGGCTACACCATTATGCAAACGATTAGTGGCTTTTTTGGCGTCTTAGCTTATTTGATCAGCGCATTTATTAGCAATTATACCTTGATTTATATAGGAGCTGGACTGGTGTTGCTATTTTCTATATTGCCTCCTTTTTTTATAGAAGAACCCAGACAATTACAGTCCGATAATGATGACAATCCAGATACCGAAAGAGAGACCGATATTCCAGAATTTCTTAAAATTTGTTTGGCACATGCCTTTACTTGGTACGGGGTACAAGTAATGTTCATTTATACTTTTGCTTATATCAAAAATAAAATATTAGGGTATGGGGTGGAAGAAGAATTGGCGGCTAGTATCAATGACGAAATTGGTTTTGGTACGGGAATTACTTTTGCGGTGTTAAATGCAGTAGGCTTTTTATTACCTGCTACCGTATTGCAACCGATGACCGAGCGGATTGGTCGGGTAAAAACGCACACGATTTGTATTGCCATCATGGCGGTAGGTTATGCTGCTATTTATACGTTGCCTCCCTCTCAGAATACCTTATTTTTATTGATGGCTTTTGTCGGAATAGGTTGGGGAGCTGTGGTGAGTTTACCTTTTGCGATTATGTCGGAAGTCATTGATCAACGCAGAATGGGGTTGTACATGGGCTTATTTAATCTCTCGGTAGTTATTCCGCAAATTTTTGCCTCCTTGTCTGGAGAGTATTTAGATGGGGTAGATAAGTCTATGATATTCTTAATTTGTGCTGGGTCCTTGGCGGTATCCGCAGGATTGTGGACCTTGGTGAAAGAGCAGAAGAGTGTTAGTAATTCTTAAGTAAAGAAGTATGATTCATCTCAATACCAAACAATCTAGTAAAAGGAGGAGGATTTAGGGTCTACCTTCGAGATAGGCCCTAAATTAGGGATGAAAATTTTTTCTTTTTGATTCCCCTAATTGTTTGTTTATCAAGTTTTTATAGGGTTTTAACATAATCATTTTAAAACAACTTCCAAATAAAAAAACCGTTGGAAGTTCCCTCCCAACGGTTTTTCTATTTCCACCAAACCTAAAGGCTCGGTAATTTTACTCTTTAAGCCTATCCTTGCATCGCAGCCATTTCCGCACCCAAAGGCACATACTCCGCATTATACAAAGTCGTATAATACTCCGTCGCCATGCGATCCGAATCAAAGAAAGGTAAGATTTCTTTCATACTGGTTTTTACGATCTCCATCCATTGTGCTGGACGATCATAATAAATCGGTAAAATTTCATTTTCCAAAACACTCAACAAATTCTTACGATCAATATCGTCTTGCTCAAAATGCGGCAAACGAGGATCAACCACCGGAATCACAAAAGAGTTGATGCCGTGTTTGTAAAATTCTGGAATCCATCCATCTTGGGTAGAAAAATTGACAGAAGCATTCATCGCTGCCGTCATCCCACTGGTACCGGAAGCTTCGCGGGGTACACGAGGTGTATTCAACCAAATATCAGATCCTTGTTTGAGTAATTTTGATAGCGCCAATTCATAACCAACGACTACTGCACAGTTGGCATATTTTCTACTCAAGTGAATCAAGTGATTAAATACAGATACCGCATCATAATCCGTAGGGTAGGGTTTGCCTGCCCAAATGATTTGTACCGGACGATCTGCATCATTGAGTAATTTTTCAAAACGAGCGATGTCGCGGGTAATCAAATCTGCTCTTTTGTAAGAAGCAAATCGACGTGCCCAAACAATCGTCAAGACATCCTCTCGGAATATTTTTCCGCATTGATTCGCCACCTCATCAAAAAGCTTTCTTTTCAATACTTTTTTGCGCTCCAGAAAAGTAGCATCATCTTTTTTAGCCATTGCTTCATCCAACTGCTTGTCGGACCAATACAAATGATTTTGAGAATTGGTGATGTGGGTGATTGGGCAAATGGCGTTTTGATCGCCCCACATTTCGCGAGCGACTTCTCCATGTAACCTGGAAACTCCATTGGCAATATGCGAGAAACGCAATCCTACGAGGGTCATATTGAAAACATCACTATCGAGATTGGCGATGATTCTTACGCGCTCTTGGTTGATGCCATAGAAAAAACCCATTTTATCAAGCAAGCGAATATTTTGCTTTTCATTTCCTGCTTCTACCGGAGTATGCGTAGTGAAAACCATTTTTTCTCTAACGGCCTCTAGACTACCATATTTTTGATATAGGTAAAAAGCAGCCGGTAAGCCATGTGCTTCATTGAGGTGGTAGGCTTTTGGCTCGAAATTCAATGCTTCGAGTAATTTACATCCACCAACACCTAGCAAAATGTATTGTGCAATTTTGGTTTCCGTATTAGAATCATAAAGGCGATTGCAAATACTTTTGGCCAAATAATCATTTTCTGGTACATTGGTGCTGAGCAAAAACAAAGGAGCCGTTCCAAAAGTTTCAGGATTGAGGTACATGGCCTTCACCCATACTGGATGATTATTGACCGAAATCACAAACTTGATCCCTGTTTCTTCCAGAAAATGGTAATCCTTTTCCTGAAATTGAGCATCCATAGATTTATCATTCTTCCGCCCTTGATCGTAATAACCATGGTTCCAAAGAATGCCAATACCCACAAAATTTTGTTTCAATTGATAAGCGGAGCGCAGGTGAGAGCCCGCCAGATATCCCAGACCTCCAGAGTAAATCTTCAGCGCTTGGTCGATGCCAAATTCCATGCAGAAATAGGCTACCTTTTCTTTAAATTTTTTATCAGTAGAGTAGGGATGTGTGTAGTTTTTAAAATCAGTCATATAGTAAAGCTTTCTCATGGTAAAGTGAATATTATGCCAAACCTCTATTTTACAGCGGGAAGGCCAAAATATTTTTACCTAATTAATTAAGGTGAAAGAGTAGTTTTGTGTCAGGCTAGAGCCAAAAATGCTGTAAAACTCGGTTTTTATTGGCTTTTTTACCTGAAAAATCGGTTCTGATAATAAGGAAGCACAATTTTACAAAAAAACGCTCATATTAAAACCAATTACCTTATAAGTTTTATCCAAGTACTTACTACTACTACTACTACTACTACTACTTTACTACTTTGGTTCGATTCTAATTAAGAAAAACAAAAAAACGCGTTTGATAATACGAATGAAGTAATGGGAGGCTAGTCAAAA
>CAYQRA010000430.1:5992-6182 GCA_964419315.1 uncultured Saprospiraceae bacterium
GCTTGTATTTTTCTTGCGAAAAAGAAGCGATCGGGGTTTACGATTACTTTGACACTGTTGTACGATCAAAGTAAGATTGACAACACGATAGAAGGAATGGGAGGCTAGTCAAAAAACTGTTTGACGGAGGAGTTTTTTTTGACGAGGGTTTTGAATACTTTTGGCCAAATGCAAAAGTATTACGCCGTAG
>CAYQRA010000431.1:0-6143 GCA_964419315.1 uncultured Saprospiraceae bacterium
TTTTTTCTTCTTTTTGGTTGACTCACACACGGGATTTGTCAGAGAACCAAAAATAATGTAATCCAAGTCGTTTAAACGGTGAAGTTGTTCTTAAACCGCAAAAATCCCGAATTTTCGCAATTGAAAATTCGGGATTTTTAGGAGAAGGAAAACAGAAATGGATATTAGTTGATCAAGCACCTGCTCGCTAAGGACTTACAATTAATTGCTTGTCCAAAAATTCCTCTCCATTCATTATTCTTACGATATACATCCCTGCTGGCAATTGAGAAACATCCGTAGCAAATCCACTTTTGTGCGTAGATAATTTTCGAACAACTTTACCTTCAATATTCATTAGATAGGCCACTACCTTTTTCCCACTTGTGTTCTCAAAATCAATGTAAGTTAGCCCATTGCTTGGATTAGGATAAACCTTGGCGCTAGTGATTGGAGTTTCCTCCAAACCTGTACTTAAACGAGAAAATGGATCGGACCAACGCTCTTCTGTCAAGAAACTTTCATCCGTCAAAGTCAACAAAAAGGCTTCCAGGTCAACTTTCTGTTTTTCATCGAATTGAAAGCCACCTTCCGGTAGCATTCCCCATTCTGATTCTTCAATACCTTCACTATAATGATCGATCACTTCTCGTAGCGTTTCAAACCTACCATCGTGCATATAGGGTGTCGTTTTTTCAATATTTCGCAAAGTTGGAGATTTAAACAATCCCGTGTAAGCGGCGTCCCAATCCCCTGCTCCGAGGTCCTCCTCTTCGTGCAATTCATTTGAAAAAATAGGAGCAAATATTTCTATACTTCCAGGATACGCTAAGGGTTCTGGAACTCCAAAATCTATCACATGCGCCCCATCTAAATGACAAACTTCACAACTGAAGCTAAACAATTCTAAACCATTCCTTTCGCTCTCACTTAAACTAAGCTCTCCTCTTTCGGATTGATCAAATTTAGTATCGAAAGTAACCATGGATCTAATAAATTGGCCCAGTGCATCTTGGATCTTTTCCATACTAATTTCAGAAACACCATAAGCATCTACAAATAGATCCGGATAATAATTCGTCTCCTCCATTTTTTCCAATAAAGCAGGCAAGTCCGTCACACCAATCTCATTGGTATTTTCTAAAGGTAAAGCGATCATTTCTTCCAAATTGCCATGACTGAGATCCCAAAAGAAAGCGATTTTATTGCTCCATCCTAAGTCATTGAGCTGCATAGAATTTCTCTTGGTATCTTCACTCACTCCTGCACTAAAAGCCGTTTCATCCGCAAAAGATAGATGCTGTTGGTGACAAGTCGCACAAGAAAGGTTTTCATTCGCGGAGAGCAATTCGTCGTAAAATAATACGCGACCAAGCGTTGCCGCCTCGTTCGTAATATTATCAAAGACGGTCGTATCATTGGTTCCGTAGGGCGAATCTCTTAGATGCTCAGGAATCGAAATATTGGCATAATCATGTGGTACTTCTGGTAAAACTGGATCATTTTGCCCCCCTATTAAAAATAAGGTAGACACAAAATCAGAATGAGAAGTATTGGATAAAAAGAGGATTGCACAACATAAAAGTGGTGCGATAAGGTAGGCTTTACGCATAGCTATTGATTTTAGTTTTGTTGAGAACGGGAGATAAACGCTTAGAGTAGTTGCTTTTATATTAACTAAATTTACTATAATTCTAGCACTTAAGCAAATTGTTTCCGTATCGCAAGCTAAATACCCCAAGTTCTATCGGCAGGAGAAAAGTCCAAAAAAAGAGTCTTGTAAAATTTTAAATCCCAATTGGTTTGAAGTAAGCATCATAAACTTACCTTTGCGAATATATTTTCCGAATCAATACAAATTGTAATTCCTTTAGATTATTTTACTTAGCAATTAAGCGAATTTTAAACTTTCGAGATGAAAAACTACAGCAATCAAGAAATCTCCGATTATTACGATCAAACGGAAGTTCACTACCGTTCTGCTTGGGACTTGGACGAGAGTCTAGCTTTACATTATGGATTTTGGAGAAAAGATACGCGCAACTTTAGGGATTCTCTTCGGCATATGAATGAAGAAATGGCCAAAGGTGGAAAAATCGGTCCCAATGATCACGTGCTGGATGCCGGATGCGGTGTAGGGGGGTCGGCGGTTTTCTTGGCTAAGCAAATTGGCTGTAAAGTTACGGGCATTACCCTAAGTCAGATGCAGGTAGATAGTGCGATAAAAAATGCGGAAGAACATAAACTCAGTCACCTGCTAGATTTTGCGGCTAAGGATTATAGCGATACCGGCTATCCGGATCAAAGTTTTGATGTGATCTGGGCGCTAGAAAGTGTGGGCCATGCGCCCGACAAGGAGGCCTTTGTCAAAGAAATCAGCCGCCTACTCAAACCGGGTGGCCGGATCATCATCGGCGAATACTATAAAAAAGCCAGCCCTTTTACGGAACAAGAACAAACGATTTTTCAAAAATGGTTGAACGCTTGGGCCATCGCTGATCTCCCTTCCCTCCCAGAGTTTCGAGGCTATTTAGAAAAACATGGATTCCATAATCTCCATACGCCCGACATTACGGAAAACATCAAAAGATCTTCTTGGCGAATGTTTTATGGCTCTTGGTATTTGACGCCTCTTTCCTTTTTGTACCGCATCTATAATCCCAAAGTGCGTTACTTCGCCGACAATCACCACAAGGGTCCTTTTTATCAATATCGAGCTTTGAAAAAGGGTTTGTGGAAATATCACTTTGTGATGGCAGAGAAGAAATAGGTGCATTAGTTTTACCCTTCTTTATTCGGCATTTTGACCTTTAGTAAAAAAAGTGACCTTAAGCGGTTTGTTCTCAACCGCTTAAGGTCATTTTTGAAATACTTCATTATTCTTATTTATTATTTTTCGATTGCTGCTTTCAATAAATTCAAACCATTTATATTGGTCATTTCCATTTCTTTTTTTGCACCAAATAGCCACATAAAAAAGGCATCCACTATTCCAGATTCTAATTTAAAATCCTGACTCACGGTGATGCTATTGGCATTCTTAGTAAAAGTATATTCAAAAGTAGGTTTTGCAACGAATGGTTTTTGAATATCACATTGCATGCCTACAAACTGAAGTGCATCGACTTTCACTATTTCCTGATAACCTAAATCTTTTCCTCCATTTCCTTCCCAATGGTATTGAGCACCGACTGCTCCATCGGTTCCTTTTACTTCATATTTTTGGCTCGGATCTTCCGCTAAAAAAGGAGACCATTTTGGAAAATTCTTCAGGTATTGAACCATGTCAAAAACTTCTTCTTGACTGCCATTGATACTTACTTCTTTTACTATTTGGATGTTGGTCAACTGATTGGCTTTGTAAAAACCAAATCCGAGAAATGCGATTACTGCGACTGCTATAATTGATAAAATCATTTGTTTGTTCATTTTTAAAGAATTAAAGATTGAGAAAATTAAATGGATATTGAAGACACTGTTTTACTTACATCGGTAGAATATCTCTCACTTCTACCGTTCCGCCCATGCTTAGGATTGGACAAGCTTTGGCCATTCCGATGGCCTCGTCGATCGTCTTTGCCCGAACGATCATATTTCCGCCTAGGGTTTTCCCTTCTGCGATATTTATTCCCTCTGCCACGGATAAATCTGCGCTCAACTGCTTGCCTGAGAAGCCCAATTGATTCGTGCCTACTAGCCTTTCTTTTATGGCAAGTTGACCAATAAATGCACCCCAATCTTGGGCTTGTTGGGCTTGTTCTTCTTGGCTTGGTTGATATTCATTATTGGGTTCAAATCTGAAGATCATCATGAATTTTTTTAGCGTACTCATTTGTAAAAATTTTAATTGATTAATTAATATGATACAAATATAGGGGCAGGTATAATGGCCTTTCTTGTCCTATGACAAGAAAAGAAGAGGAGGGGAATATTTTTAAAAAAGGGGAATACCTAAGAAGTTGTTTGGATTTGTTTTTAAGAATAGGCATCCTTAGCTAAGCGAGGTTTGACTAGCTAAAAAATGGATCCAACAAAATCAAATTATTAAATTTAAACAGCTTCTAAGCCTTATGAAAAAGCTTTCGGTAGATCGAGAGGTGTAAAAATATAATGGTAGCTGGTGCGAAGGCCGGAATAAAGCAAAATGGAAAAACCCCTAAAGCATCGACTCCCATCGAACCCGTTTCGATAGAAAGCTTGGTCAAAATAAAAGCCGTGGCAGAGGTAGCGATGATATCCAAAAAACCAAAGGTGTTCCAAGCAAAGGTTAGCTTTCTCGCATAGCTTCGATTCTCTTGAAGACTTTTGGCAACAAAGAGACTAGACAAGGCCGTAATTAAATCACCACATCCAGCAATCAATGCGATGGTAGAAGGTAAAACTTGATAAAAGCCTAAGATTAGAAAAAAAGAACCAATCAATCTAAATATATGAATGCCTACTAAATCCGGTAGGCTTATTTTTTTTAGCATAGATTTATAAACGGGCAAATTAAAAACGACGATGAGTAAAAATAGCAATAAAGGCACCATCGTAAACTTCAATATCTTTGGAGGCAACATGACCTCTTCAAATAAACCCTGAAAGCATGCGATACTTACATAAAGCAAATAGAAACCATAAAATAGCAAAACAGCGAGTTGATTTCTTTTACCTTTCGCTAGATCACTACTCCCCTTTTTGGCCAGTTTGGCAATCAAAAAAATAGGAATAGGAATGACTAGTAAAAACAAAATAGAAATCCAATGAGGAACTATGTCAGTAAGGAATGGCATTACTTAATTATTTTGATTCTTTTAAAATTTCCTTTCTGATTCTGCTCAAGGAAGTATCGGTTACGCCCAGATAAGTGGCAATGTGTTTTAGCGGAACATTATGAATGACCTCCGGTTGGTCTTCGACCAGCTTTAGATAACGTTGCTTCGCCTGGTCTGTAATCATTGATACACTATGCGTTTTTAGTTCGAAATAATTATTGACTAGCCGCGTCCGTCCAACCTCTCTAAAGGATTCTAATTTAAATAACTTCATAAAATCATCAAAGTAGATTTTCCAAGCTACACATTTGGTCGTCGCTTGAATATATTCTTTGCAAGGCGTTTTTAAAAAATAAGAATGCCAGTCAATAATGATATCCGATTTTACAAAAAACTTTGTCGTAATGTCATTGCCTTCTAAATCAATGGCATAGGATCTTGCAAAACCAGATTCTAGGAAATAATAATAATTCGCGATTTTATGTTCCCTGATCAAATACTCATGCTTTGCAAATTCAACTTTTTTAAATTGCGACAAGATCAATTCCAAATTATCTTTAGAAAAATTTTCTGGTTTAAAAATTTCTTTTAAAAATTGAAAACTATCCATTGGTTTGATTTTCTATTTTTTTGAAGCTATTTTAAATAGATTAATGATTTCAATATAAGGGCTAGGACAAGATAAATCACCTAATAAGAGCCTTGTCAATATCAAGAACAAAAAGGCCAATATCACTTAGAATTATTCGATTTTTGCTTTTTACCTTCATTGTATAATCATGCTGATTAGTTCTATTATTACCTTCTACGACCACCCTAAGTATATCCGTCTTATTACTAGCTCCAGGCAAAACCTCCCAGGTAAAATTTGCTTCTCCTCTTACAAGGCCAACAATCGTTAAGAAAACACCTACTTCAATTACTTTACCTGTTCCATCGGCATTAAATATTATCGAACCTCGTCCTAAACCACCGGGATGATCCACAACTTCCCATTCCCCCGGGAGCGTCGCAATAGGATCTTTTTCACAAGAAACACACAGTAAGCAAATAAAAGAGAGACAGAAGCAAATCATTTTCATTGAATTCATAACATTTATTTTAATGGTGTTCTTTGAATATAATCCAACTCAAAAATTACTCTTTAAGCTCACACTTGGATGAGTTGGTATTACTTGACCTTTTCTCTACTTTTTAATCAGCAATTCAAGCAATCATTTTTGAATAGCTTTAATGACAAGATACTCCAGAGAGATAAGTGCTTCGGCAAAACTAGGTTTCCAAAAAAATATTTTCCCCACCTATTTCCGCAAAGAAGGATCCAGTTGGTAGGCTTTATTCATAAACTCTTGTGCCTTAGCATTGTCTCCTTTTTCTTTATAGACACTCCCTAGATAGTAATGCAAG
>CAYQRA010000432.1:0-6141 GCA_964419315.1 uncultured Saprospiraceae bacterium
CAGCGCAGTCATTCGTTCTTCGATCGATCCTTGTTGCTGGTGGAGTGCAGCAATCTGCTGTTCTTCATTTTTTACCATTTGATCAAACTCATCAAAATTGGCATCAATGCGTTTTTTGATATGCCCAATATAGGTATTGAGTTTTCCATTGACTTCTTCTTCTAAACGCAATCGACCTTTAGCAATTTCTACATGGTAATTAGAAATTATTTTCCGGCGATTCCAACCAATGGACACTCCTGCAAAAACCAAGCCTACTGCGGTCAAAATACCGCCTGTAATATCTAGGACGGTGAGATTGGTAAGTCCAGTGAGTAAGGCTCCGACTACGGCGATTCCGCCACCCGCAGCTAGATTGGGAGCGAGGGTGTTTTTGGAAGGAAATAATTGTTCATCTGTAAAACTTTCCGTCCGGTTGAGGAAGTGAGAAAATGCTTCTTGCAATTCGCGCAAGACATTGGAACGTCGCTCCGCAATCGCCGAAAAGATTTCGTGATTATTGGCTAAGATCGTATGGCTGTTTTTTATTTTTAAATCAATCATCTTAGCCATCTGCTGGATACTGTCTGCAATATCCGTTACGCCTTGATTAAGTTTGCTTTGCATTTCTGCATTGAGTTTATTTTCCAAATCTCCCGAAACGCCTTCGAGCCATTCTTTAGCAGAAGTCTTTTTACTAAACATGGAAGAAAAAGAACGTTTGACCAAAGAAAAGAATCCTAAGCCGTTGGATAACTCGCGTTCGGTTTCTAAAGTGATGCGATCATATCCTGCGATAAGATTTTCTACAAGGACTTTAACTAGATTTTGAGAATTGGTTTCTTGTAAGTCTAGTGTTTCTTTGATGTCTGCTCGAAAACTAATATCTGCTGTATATTGTTGCTGTCGCAAATCCAATCCCTTGCGAATCCGTTCGCTAATATTTGCGGAAGTTTGCAGGTTGTTTTGCAATTTTAAAATTGGTGCCTTACCGCCTGTGATGTGTTCACGGATGTATTCGCGGACAGGGATAAAACCACTTTCTGCTTTTTGGTTCTCTATTTCCTGCTTCGCAGAAACCGCAAAAACCAATGGTTCTGTGATTCCTTGTTTTAAAGCATATTCTTTTACTCCATTGATGTTGATGTCGAGATCATCCGTATTCATCAAATCTTTTTGTTGGAGTACGAAAATGATTTTCTTACGCCAATCGGCATGGATGTATTGGAAAAAATCCCAAGCGGATTGTCGATAAGGATTTTTGGATTCAAAAACAAAGACGATCAAATCAGAAGCAGGAATAAAACTCTCGGTAATTTCCTGATGATGTTCCACGATAGTATTGGTACCTGGCGTGTCGACTATCGCGATTTCTTTTAGAATTTCTACTGGTTGATGAATGCGTTTGAGGTGCGGATTGATATTGATAATCTCTTCCTTTTCTCCATAGACGATTTGCTGAATGGTATCCGTCATTGGAGATGGGGCGACTTTACAAACTTCCTTTCCCGCGTCGAGTAGGGCATTGATAAAACTACTTTTTCCTGCCTTTACTTCTCCGACGATTACAAACATAAAAGGCTCCGTAATTCGATTGCGCAAATCGCTCACGGTTTTGGACAATTCCTCGTGGTGAATCGCAATAGTGAGTTCATGCAATTCTTTGACGATTTCGTCAATCTGCGTACGATAGGTTTGAAGTTGTTGGTCGAGAATAAGATTCATAGAATGTTTCGAGTTTTTTTCTTTCAATGTTGACACGGATACGGTAACAGTCCAATGGTCCGTTTTATCAGGAATGTTCTATTGAGACGACTATTTATTGCTTAAAGGTCACAAGAGAGCCATTGCATTTTAAAATAATTGGAATATCGAATAATCTCTATAGATGTCGGAACCTTCGAAATAGACTTTTATCGACCTCACACGTTTGTTTTAGTCCTATTCGATATTGAGAATTGGACATTGGTTATTCAATATTCTTTGCCTTAGGAGACACCATAACTTCACTCTTTTCCAAAATTTCCACACTCTGCGGCCCCGTGCAAAATAACAAGTCCAAGATACTCAAATTAGGTAAAAAACCATGTTTTTCCAGAAAGGCCTGTGGGTACTTCGGAGAACTAAACCCTAGATTGGCTTCGCCTTTCGGACTAATGCTATTTCTTAAGTCTAAAATGCCTGCTTGGTTTGGAGTTTGGTAGTCTTTCGACCAACTTAAAGTCACGGGCAATTCCAAAGATTCTATTATTTGCAGAAGCAGTTGTTTGTTCCAATCAAATAGAAATTCAAAGGATTGTTGGAACAAGGGTTCTATCTCTGGGGCATAATGCTCAAAGAAAGGAGTTTTTCCATAGGCCGATTGGATAGACCGCCAATGGTGCTTTTGCCATGCTTGTTGATGGTCAATTTGTACTTCTTGAATGGCTTGCTGTTGATGTTTTCTACCAATCAAGGGAATGGAAAGTCGCAATGAACCATTGGCGCCAGCGAGGTGACAACGATTGCGATAACTTCTTTTTTGGTAATTCTCTTGTTGTTCGATACATATAACAGGATGTTGTAGAAGATGAGCAAAATATTCTACACAAGGAAGGTAATGCAACTCGATTAATGCTGTATTGCTTGTAGGTTTCAAGTGATTTGATCTTGCTTTTAGAAAGAATTAATCAATAATACGAAAGGATTGCTAGATAAGAAATAAATATCCAAGAAAGCTAAAATACCTTCTAATTTTCAAGGAATTCTATACTTTTTGGCGAAAGTACACTAAGCTTAGGGGCTGTTTGGAAAATTCTGTTTTCTGTTTTTATTTAAAATAAAATTAGGAAGATTTGCTGAGAAGCAGTAGCTTGTGATCCGATTTTAACCTTGTGTTGAAATTTTGTGTTTCTTCCCCTAAAGTTCAAAACAATCTTTCTTTAGCGCCAAGCTTTTAGGATTTCCTGAAAAATAGAATTAAAAAGTCAAAACTGATTCGTCAAGTCTTCTTGATGTATTAGGGCTTTGTATTGCTTACCTATAAGTAAGACTACCTACAGTTTTCGTGACTCGATTCTAACAAAAATCTTAAGCTTCTAATGGAGGCACGAACTCCACCAACTACTAATGATTTACCATTTATTATTAAACATAATCTAAAATAACACAACCTTTATTATGAATTTAAGAAATTTACAGAACGGGCTGATTGCTTTCGCCCTATTGCTACTTTTTCCAATGCTTACTCAGGCACAAGTACAAGATAGAAACTGTAGTGCCATGGATCACTTACAGATTCAAATTGATAAAGATCCTGCTACAATCCAAAGAATGGAGGCAGTCGAAAGACATACTCAATCTTTCCTAGATGGTAAGATTGCTGCTGATCGAAATGCTATTGTAACGATACCTGTTGTTTTTCATGTTGTTTGGAAAAGTGTTAGTGAAAACATTTCTGACGCTCAACTTCAATCTCAATTAGATGTATTGAATGATGATTTTAGAAGAATGAATGCAGATGCTACAAATCAATGGCCTCAAGCTGCTGATTCTCAAATTGAATTTTGTCTGGCTTCTGTTGATCCGAGTGGAAATGCTACCTCTGGTATCGTTAGAGTGAAAACTAAAAAACGCTCTTTTAGTTATACCAATGATGGTGTTAAATTTGCAAGTTCTGGTGGTTCTGATGCATGGCCAACAGGCGATTACCTCAATATTTGGGTTTGTAATTTATCTAATGGCCTTTTGGGTTACGCTCAATTCCCTGGTAGTGGCGCTGCCAATACTGATGGTGTTGTGAATGATTATGCATATACTGGTAGTGGTGGATCTGCGCAAAGTCCTTATGACTTAGGACGTACTGCTACTCACGAAGTTGGACACTGGTTAAATCTTCGCCACATTTGGGGAGATGGTGGTTGTGGAGTAGACGATTTTGTAGGGGATACTCCAGAATCTGATGCTTCTAACGGTGGTTGTGCTACTGGACACGTTTCTTGTGGATCAGTGGATATGGTAGAAAACTACATGGACTATTCTTATGACGCTTGTATGAACCTATTTACTGCGGGACAATCTTCTCGTATGCAAGCACTTTTTGCTTCTGGTGGTTTTAGAGAAAGCCTCTTGTCTTCTAATGGCTGTGGTGGTGGAACCGGCCCTGGCCCAACTTGTACGGATGGAGTTCAGAATGGTAATGAAACTGGTGTAGACTGTGGAGGTCCAGATTGTTCGCCTTGTTCTACTGGTGGATCTTGTGATACGCCAACTGGTTTATTTGCAAGTAATATCAAACCAAAACGTGCGAAGCTAAATTGGGATGATATGAGTGGTGCTGTAAGTTATACGGTTGAAGTTCGTACTGCTGGTGGTACTTGGCAAAGTTTCTCTGCAACAGGTAGCAACTTGACTATTTCTAGTCTTTCAAATGGAACGACTTACGAATGGAGAGTAACGACCAATTGTTCTGGAGAGTCTAGTACTGTTTCTGGTACTTGTAGCTTTACTGCAGGATCTAGTAATTCTGGAGCTTGTGGAAATAATAGAATGATCACTGGCGAAGAGGTACGCGTTTATCCAAATCCTGCTAGCGATTTCTTGAGTGTAGAACTCAATATGGAATTAAACACCGATTTCCAAGTAACAGTTTTAGATGTTTACGGAAGAGTAATGGATACCAAAGTGTATGGACCAACTCACCGTATGGAATTAAATGTTTCTGATCTTGCAGTTGGTATTTATCTACTTCGAGTAGATACTGCAGATGGAGCAACGCGAGTTAATAAATTTATGGTACGTCGTTAATCGATAAACCACTCAGATCGTTTCAAAATTTTTCTGAGTAGCTAATGCTAAAAAAGAAGAGTCCTATTCCCAGTGTGGAATAGGGCTCTTTCTTTTGCATCAAACAATTCTTGTTTGTCGAACGCTTTGCAAGAATTTTCTCTCCATCTTATCCCAAAATGATTGATAAGGACTTATATTTAGATGATTTTATAAAGATTTAGATCTTTGAAAATTCAAAACCTAATATTAATTCCTATGAAGTTGTCCTTTTACTTCTTATTTGTTTTCTTATTTGCCTTTGGAAATTGGTCTTACGGGCAATGCGATACCCTGACGGAGGTAAACTTAAAGGTGATTATCCACACGGACTCTTATCCTTATGAAAATTCTTGGGAGGTCATTGATTCTGATAGCGTCGTCTTGGAAAAGGTGGAATTGGATGCGACTTATCAAGTCAATACCGAATATACTTGGGAGCTTTGTATTCCGAAAGGAGAATGCGTCATTTTTACCATTACCGATGAGTTTGGAGATGGAATCGAAGTGCCTGGTTTTTATGCTGTTGAGGTTGGAGGAATGGAAGTAATCAATACGGGGTTGAGTATGGCAGAGGCTAGGCATAATCTTAACTGCCCACCTGGCTTGGCTTGTGAAACAGGGATAGAAGTTGATCTGGGGCAGCACCAAACAAGTATTGATGATAATTGGTACCGTTTTACCCCACAAGAGGATGGTCTATATACCATCAGCACTTGCAATTTATCGAGCTGTGATACCAAGATTTGGATTTTTGAAACTTGCAATACCGCTCATAATAATGAAGACAATGAAGGAACCTTGGCCTTCGATGATGATTTTGGAGGCTGCGGCCAACAGGCAACGATAACGACTACTTTACCAAAAGGAGAAGTCATTTATATCCGAATTGGAGATGATAATGGAGCTTGTGGAGGAGCAGCTTTGGATTGGGAAATTATTTATGAAGGGGCGATTGCTGGTTGTACCGATCCCAATTCCTGTAATTATAGCCCATTAGCGGGTATCGATGATGGCTCCTGTTTGCCCTTTGGCGATCCCAATTGTCCGACTGCACCAAACCTATTGATTAGACAAGATATATTGGAGACGACCGCCTATCTTGCTAAGATCAATGCAACAGATGATTGCTTGGTGGAAGAAGGTTGCCTCAATGGATTTGGATGGAGAGACATTATCCGTTTTTCTACTCGGATAGAAAATGTTGGAGACGCAGATTATTACATCGGTAATCCCCTGACTCAATCAGAACAATTTACTTATGATAATTGCCACAACCACTGGCATTATGATGGCTATGCAGAATATGTCTTGTATGATGAAAATGGAGTGGAACTACCGATTGGATTTAAAAATGGA
>CAYQRA010000433.1:0-6139 GCA_964419315.1 uncultured Saprospiraceae bacterium
TTACAATTGATCGCTTTTATGGAAGCAATGCCACCAAGTAGGATTGACGGATCTGTCAATATAAAACTCGCTGAATTACTTGCACTCAAGACATCCGTTACGGTTACGGTATATATACCCGCAGAAAGTCCAGAAACATCATTTGTTGTTGGTCCGTGCGCCCATGCAAAAGCATAGGGCGCTTGTCCGCCCGTTATGGTTAGATTAATTGCTCCATCCATTTCTCCGGTACAGGAAGGAGAACTAACTGTTCCGTCAATCTGAGGAGTCTGAGCGTTTAAGCCAAGAGTGGTCAGACAAAAGAGAAAACAAAGGAGGAATACTTTTTTCATGCTTTAATTATTAAACTTTCATGGCTAAATTATACAATTGTCAACTAGCATAATTCAAATGTATTTCTAATTTCACGCAAAAAAAAGTACAAATCCCGTCGTTTATAGATTTTTTTACTCCCTGAAATCTAATTTTTCCTTATTTTACAATATAATTAGCAGGCAAAATATAGAAAAATTATGCAGCGCAGTCTTATTTTTGATTTATTGGGTCATTTATCGACCAAAGAACAGCGCCGATTTAAAGAATTCGTCCATTCGCCTTATCACAATAAGAACAAAAAAGTAAGGGCTTTATGTGATTTACTCTCCCCTTTTCATCCCAAGTCCGCCACTTATAAGCTTACGAAAAACGAAGTTTTCAGCCATATTTATCCTGATGAAAAACTTTATCAAGAACTAAAGATCAATAATATCCTCTCTGATTTGCTTCAATTGGCTTATGCTTTTTTAGCACAAGAAACTTTTCAACAAAAAGCCTTATTACAGAAAAAATACCTCTTGATCAATCTTTCGAAAAAGGATGCTGATCGACACATCGAAAAAAATCTTCGTTCTTATCGCCAGCTTCAAGAAAAAGCGCCGCATAGAAGTTATGATTTTTTTCTAGATAATTATTATCAATTGGAAGAGGAAGATCACTATCAGTTGCAAAGAGCCATGCGCATCAATGAGGGGCATTTTCAAAAACAGAATGACGCGCTAGATTTATTTTACCAAATCAATAAACTGAGGATGGCTTGTGAAATGACGAGTAGAAATTTGGTGGCTCAAGCAGGTTATCAAAGTCATCATTTAGAAGATATTTTACGTTGGATAGCAGAAGCTAAGACAGATATTAAAAAAGAACCTGCCTTAAATTTATACTACCGGGTACTCCTACTTTTACGCGATAGAAAAGAAGAAACTTTTCAGGAAGTCCGAGTCATTCTAAAAGATCAATACCAACTTATACCCAAGCAAGAACTCTGGCCGATTTATAGTTTTGCTTTAAATTTTTGCATCATCCAAATCAACTCGGGCGACAGTACCTACTATCGTGAAATTCTCCAATTGTATCAAGAATTACTCGATCGAAAAATCATTATTTTCAATGGTTCTTTTACCCAATGGTCTTTTAAAAATATTGTCACGACGGGAATTCGTTTGCAGGAGTTTGATTGGACGGAAAAATTCATTCGCAATTATCAAGACTATCTTTTGCCAGAGGCAAAAGAGAATGCCATTGTTTATAATTTGGCGGCTCTTTGTCATGCTAGAAGAGATTTCACTCAAGCTTTGCAATTGCTCCATAATGTAGAATTTACAGACACTTCTTATCACTTGGGAGCGAAGACGATACAGCTAAAAAGTTTTTACGAGTTGGAGGAAACAGAGCCGCTTTTTGCTTTGATTGAAGCATTTAGGAAATACCTTTTGCGCAATCGGCAGATTTCGGATTATCGAAAAAAGGCGACTAATAATATGTTGAAATTGGTGCGAAAAATTTATCAATTGTACATCAATCAGCGTCTCCTAAATAGTTCTAATTTTAATCGTCGTTATAAAAGCCTAGATCAACAACTCAAAACGATACAGCCCATCGCCAATAAAGATTGGCTGGAGGAGGTTTTTGGAAAACTGGTAGAAAAGAAAGGTGTTCCTAAATAGTGGACCATCTCATTCAAAAGGATTTGCACTTTGATTGATATCTCCTATTTTCGATCCCACAAAATCTATATTATCCATGTGCTGATTCAGTTGAAAAATTGGATAATTATTGATGCGAAGAGGAAGGATAGGCTCTGGAGAAAATGGACTTACCTCATTGACATTGGCATAAGCATAGATAAATTGCCATTCGTGATTAAAGGGTTCTGGCGATCTTAAAATAACCAATCTTAAAATCGCAATAATATCCATCGTAGAGGTATAAAAAGATCCATCCAAATCACCGGACAAACGTCCATAAGTACTGATTCCTCCAAGCCCTATTAAAAAATCTTCTAATAATCTAGCATCTTCCGCAGTAATTCCATTGAATCGGTCTCCATCTTTTTTAAATTCTAAATGATAATCTTCATTCTTAGGAACATCAGGAAAAGAATACTTACCATCTACTCCAGTGGTATCCAACCAAGTCTGCGTATCGCCGACTAAGGCAATGGCTACATTAGGCATCAAATGTCCGGTGCTCGTAAAAACGGTCCCAGAAACGCGATAATTATCTTGAGCAGACAAGGTAGTTGTCCAGTCATTCAAACCCAATAATAATCCTAAGATCAACAGCAATTGTATATTTAGCTTTTTCATTATTTTGCTTTTATTTAATGTAAAATCATCAGACGCTCCACAGCTACTCCTTGTTCCGTAGCGATTCGCAACCAATAAACACCTTCTGCCAAGTCATCACAAGAAAGGGTCATACTTCTATCTTGACTTTTCCATTCTTTTATTTTTTTGCCCGCCGCATTATATAAACTCAACAAATCCATCGCCACCATCGGTGACTGAACCATGAATTCGGAATGAGCGGGATTGGGATACACTTTGATTTGTTGCTCTAGCCAACTTTCTGTTGTACTCGTGATAACTTCGGCGGTAGTCGAAGTTGGGGCAGTCAAAATTTCTTCTTCTTTATGAGTAATAATGCGAACATCTTTTATTTCAAAAACAACCTCTTTATTGCCAGTATAAAAATTACTTCCATTCCCTCCGGTAAAGAAAATATCATCTTCGATGGTAATATTGAAAGAAGCAATTTGTCCAAATCCACCTTGCCCCATCCGATCTCTTCTGGTAAGTGCAATATCAATTTGTCCATCATCAATCTCCGTTCTTTGGATATGTAGCAGATCAGATAAACCTCCGACCCAGCTATTTTCAAAACTCAAAAAAGCGCTGCCGGGTACCACCACGTCGGGATCATACACCAAACTAAAAGCCAATCCATAAACATCTACCACTGGCATAGCATCTACCCCTAGAATGACAGGCAAATTATACGTCGTATTCTCTATCAAAGAATCTACCGCTACATAAAAAGGAACTCCACCACCAGAAAAAATAGCATAAGGCAATAGAGGGCGACGATCATCAAAACCATCATTTAGATTATGCATCTCGCCCCAATTCTGCGTAATTGCAAAAGTATCCAGGTCTTCTACCAACCCATTGCCATCGGTATCAATATGTTTAAAATTGACCGAACTATTGGGAGTACTTTGCACCCAATTGGGGCTCTCCTGCCCCATCCAAACCGTTGTAGCATTGGGTCGCGAGGGACCGCTGATCCCATGTGCTAGGCCAATATTAAGCAGATCAAAATGATCAACCGCTTTGCTCAGATCTGTATCTCCCGGCCAAACGCAGGAATCGACCAATACGATAAAAGTACTATCATAATAAGTACATCCGGGCTCCTCCATCGTCACTAGGTAAGGAGTATTCTGCGAAGGAGAAACTTTAAAAGGAGGGATACAGGGGTTACAAGAAACGCCTTCCATTGGAAAAAGAGACGTAAGACTCGCATTAGGTGGAAAGCTCAAAAACAAATCAATGGAATCCCCTATACACAATTGAGTAGAATCAGGAATCAGATCTAAAGCTGCGCCATCCAAAACCTCAAGCCCAAGGACTTCCAAAGTACAAGTAGCGGCATCGGTGATCGTCACGGCATAGGTTCCCGCAGATAAAAAACTTCTTTGGCCACTATTGACCATATTGTCATCTGCCCAAGTAAATACATAAGGTCCAATACCGCCTGTTGTTTGCAGGTTAATTCTTCCATTGGTATGTCCGGTGCTGGAACATTCTACGATTGGGTTTACCATCAGGGCGCTCGGTTCATTGACCACGTACTCTTCCACTAATTCACAGCCCAAATCATTGGTCACCGTCACGGAGTAAGTTCCTGCGGAAAGGCTGTCGATAAAAGTAGTATCGACCGCTCCGTTGGACCATTGGTAATTTAATCCAAAAAAATCGTTGTGGAAAACTTCTATGGACCCCGTAGCTGATCCGGCACAATTGACATTATCAACAAAATGACCTTCCGAGAATACCTCGCGAGAAAGGATTTCAAAACCTGCAGTTCTAAAACTATTATCACTAGTGCGTGTGGCGGTAAGCGTATAAAAACCCGGTGTCAATTCTTGCTCGGGTATATTCTCCGTTGTGGCTTGAAAACCATTGGGCCCTGTCCATAAATAATCCAAAGAAAAAACTGGCACCCCTAAGGATTGGACATCTATACTTGCAGTCAAAGGCATACAAGAAGTCAAGGAGATACACCTAAGGCGTATATCCCAAGGAGAAATACTTTCCGAAGTTTGTACTACTTCGCCATTGACATATCTAAATCCTATCTCGACTCCCTCGACAACTACAGATGGTTCCACAGGCGAGTCCCCTGCAAAAGAAAGAACACTTAGAGAATCTGTAAAAGTAGTAGGGTCAAAACACAGATCAAATAATAAAATATTATTGGGGATTAGTTCATCAAAATTCATGGCACTCCTAAATCCTAATTTTCCATTGACCAACTCAGAAGAATCTAAAGCATAGAGCATTCCAGTACTTAAAAGGCTAGGGTTTATCACCAGACTATCCAAGTGCTGGAGCGCGGGCCACTCCATACTAAAATTCAAAGAGTTGACCTCAGAAATTCCATTGACATAAACTGGAACACAATTTTTCCCGCCGTCGATTCTGACTTGGGGGCTACTGATGAGAAAGCAATTAAAATCATCATAGGGTCCAACACAGTCTGGACTAACGGGCCCTTCTACCGATTGGCAATTATTCTCTCCGGTGATGGTCACATAATAACTTGGACTAGAAAAAACATTTTTCAAAGTACTACAATAAGAATCCGTGGTCGTTACACTTCCCCAATCAAAAGTATATTCTTGTTCAGGACCAGATTCGATCTTTGCGGACACATTGGCTTCAAATTGAAAGAGACATTCATAATCCAAACTGGCGACAAAACCCATGGTCGAAGTAGAATCTATATATAGGTCGGCGGTCTGTTCCTTACCTGCCAAGTCTGTAACCGTCACTTCATAAGCACCTGCAAATTCGCTATTAATATCTTCACTATTGGCAGTAAAATTATCTGGGCCAAGCCAATTAAAACTATAAGGTGGAGTCCCACCAGAAACCGTCAAATCTAGTCTTCCATCATTCACACAATCTAATAAAACAGAATTGCAAGCATTTAGCGCTAGGGTACTTGCGGAATTTCCGATGGAAACTGGCGCATTGATAGATTGGAATTTCGTGGGTTCGTCAGCTATTATAATACTTGAATGCTCCATATTGATCTTGACATGGGTTTCACTTCCTATTGCACCTCTGACGACAAATCGCAAAGTGACCATTTCGGTACCATCCGAAAAAGAAACGGGTGCTTCCAATTCTGCGCCCCAAACAACCTGCAAAAAATTATTAGCCAATATATTGGTAGAAAAGGTATTCAAAGGATCAGCAGTAAGAACAGGAGCGCTGATGTCGTAAAGTTCCAATTGCAGATCATCCCATTCCATGATCCATTCAAAACCAGAGATATCTTTAAAGCTCAAAGAATTGAAACGGACTTCAATCGTATCTCCGGGGTTTCCAGAAACAGGCGATCCAATAAAACTAGTGCAAGCATCTGGACAATCTGCGACGACCAATTCATCCAAATGAAACAAAGAAATCCGCTCTCCTCCGTCGCTATCTGTTAGCGTCAATTCATAAGCACCTAGTTCATTATTGGTAATATCTTCTTGGTCAGAGCTAAAGCCATTCGGGCCAGTCCATTGATAAGTATAAGGAGCCGT
>CAYQRA010000434.1:0-6129 GCA_964419315.1 uncultured Saprospiraceae bacterium
TCCGTTGTAACTTTAATGGCAACGCTATTGCTTACTGCAGCTTGGGTTTATTTTATACACTTTTTTTTCTAAAAGTTTTCTTGATTATCCATATTAGAATTTCAACTTCATTGACTAATAAAAAAATAAAAACTAAAGCGATGAAAAATATTCCCTTCCCAACTTATCTACTACTTTGTTTCCTTATGCTAATGATCAACACCCCAAGTCAAGCGATCACAGCTACTACCGTAGCCGTTTCAAAAGAACAAAAAAAGGTCCCCAAAAAGGAGGCTAAAATAGAGCGATTGAAAAAGAAGCTCTCCAAAAAAATGGCTAAGTTGAATCCCAAGCAAACCGAATCTGAATGGATCAAGAAGAGAGCGAAATTAACGAAGATTATGGGCTCGCTGTCTTTTGTTTTTCTTTTATCTGTATTCTTCTTGTTACCTTTTATTGGCCTTTCCGTTCCTTTTGCGATCACTAGCTTGCTTTATTCTAAAAGGACGCTAAAAGCCATTCAAAAAAGTGCAAGTCCAGAACGTTACGAAGAGGAAAAGAAAAAGGTAAAAACAGGACGGGAATATGGTTTTTTAACGCTCTCTATTTTACTAGTGGTATTGGGTTTGTTGATTGGTTTCGCTGGGACCTTCCAAGTTTAAAATAGTGTTTTGATAAACTGGCATTCCGATGCTAGATTAATTTGGTGATAATTGATCTCCGTCCGCAGTGGTATTCCCTGCGGACTTTTTTATAGGGAAGAGAAAAAACAGAGTCTATCCTAAAGTCTATTATTGCAAAATAAATTTACCTATTTGACGATCCTCTTTAGTCCTTACTTCCAGAAAATAAGTACCTGCCGCCAGATTCGATAAATTCAATTGTAGGGTAGACGTTTCTACTTCTTGGTATATTGAGATTTGGCCATTCATTCCATAGACTCGGATTTGAAAAGGGGGGAGCAAATGATCGCCGATATGAATGCTCAAAACTCCGGTACTAGGATTGGGATAAAGTAATAATTCATCATAATTTCCGGCATCTTCCTTCAACTGATCAATCCACTTGGCAAGCGAATCCACATAGATTTGATCTACGATTTGACGGCCGATAGGAGGCATGCGATTTTCGGTAGTACTGGCGTCTCGAACCCAAAGTTCAGAAGCGGCATGGTCTCCTGGTTTTACAAGGAGTCGATCCGGGTCAGAAGCTTGACTTTGGGTAGAAAAATTGACCATGTTTTGCAAGCGCAAGGGCGCTACAAATCGGAGATCAAGACCTACCATCGGAACGCCGTCTACGCGATGACAAGAAGAACAATTGGCATCCAAATAAGAACGGATACGCAGTCCTAAGTCGGCAGAAGCATCCTCAATCGGATAGGCTTTGGAGTAGTTATAACCTTTTTTGATTTGTTGACGAAATGCTCCGATTTCCTGTAAATAATCCAATTGATTTCTGGTGCTTCCCAAGCTCGGGTAATACTGTTCCCCATTTAATTGATGCGTTTTTACCCCCAAAACATATTTTGCATTAGCCGTATGGCAACTCATACATTGATCGCGGCTCGGAAAGTTCCAGGTTTGAGAATAAGCAATGCTGCCATCTTCCATAATGTCATAATCACTGGAAGTTCCTCCACCCAATAAAAATGCATCCGTACCTTCTTCATTCCATTTATAGGTGAGTCCATAAGCGGTTCCTTCTGATCCGATTACAAAAAAACGAGTTTCCAAAGGCTGGCTAATTCCCGTACCATTGCTTTCTAATGGCAAGTCAAAATGTTTGATAAAAACAGTTCCTTCAGGAAAGGTCCATTCTTGACTTGGTTTAAAGTCAATCCATTCTTCCGGTGAATCAAATTTTCCATCATTGGGTAATGCGATCCAACGTTTTTTAGTTGCTCGATCAGACCATAGTGCTGCGTTGACCGTATAAGGAATGATGCCGGAAATGGGTTCTAAGTTTTCAAGATCAGCAAAGACATTGAGGTCCGAAAGTCTGGAAGGAGGATCGGGGACGACCACCTTTTGCTTTAAGCGTAAAATTTTTCCAGGCAACAAAAAATCATCGACCGTAAGGGCACCAGTAATGGTCACTAAAATTTCTCCATTGCTCAATAAGTGAACGCCAGTCATAGAAGCAGAACCTGGGAGGTCGAGACCTAAGCCAAACAAATTAAAGATCAGAAATTCGATATTTTCGTTGATGGCACCGGTTCCAGTATTGGGAAGTGCCATGAGTTTGTTGGCCGTAAAATCTGCAAAGATGTATTTTTCATTGAGGGAGGGAAATCGCTCGCCTCGATAGATTCCACCGCCTATGATACAAGATCCCACGGATCGCTCATACTCAAAAAAGACCCCTTTTTCATTGCCGATCAACGGCTCTGGTTTTTGGTGTACTCCCTCTGCGAAGGTACCTTCTAAATAAGGCCATTGCAAATTGTCTCCTTTTTCCACCAAACTGATTTCTTCCCGAGTAACCGATCCTACATCTGCCAACCAAATCTTTTCTGTTTGCTGATCGTAGTACATCGAAAATGGGCTGCGTGTACCAATGGCATAAAATTCTTCCAAAGCAGAAGAGTCAGGACTCAACCAAGGATTGTCGTTGGGAATCGAATAACCTTGGGTATAAGTTGTAAACCAGGCGGCTGGTGGATCTGCATTGGGCAGCGGTTGGCGCCGGATAGGATGAGAACGACTCGGATCATTATCGACATCTATTCGCAGCACGCCACTAAAAAGACCCCGAGAAATACTTTGGGTAGAAAGCGCTTGGTATTTCGCCTGCCCTTCATCTCCCAGAGA
The DNA here is from genome assembly GCA_964419315.1 of uncultured Saprospiraceae bacterium. Classification (GTDB taxonomy): domain Bacteria; phylum Bacteroidota; class Bacteroidia; order Chitinophagales; family Saprospiraceae; genus CALLVY01. The sequence continues at coordinate 2,793 of CAYQRA010000434.1, forward strand.
GAGATATAAAAAACCATCGGAGCCAAAAAACATTCCACCGCCATTATGCCAGGTACTGCGGTCGTATTGTTGAATCAAAATTTCTTCACTGCTAAGATCAAAGGATTGAGTGACGGGATCCCAAGCAAATTTGGACAGGCGATTAAAACCTTTATCGGTCCATTGATCTGGGTCGGGTTTGGTGCGATAAAAGACAAAAATTAGCTGTTGGTCTGGGGCATTGGACTTTCCAAATTGGGGATGAAGCGCCATGCCTATGGCTCCTGCTTCGCCTAGTTTGAAAGCTCGGTCTTTGATATCTAAAACGATTTTTTCCGATTGATCTTGGAGCGAAACCCGCCATATTTCCCCTATTTTACTCAACACGAGTAAGTCTTCGCTATTCGGAAATTCCAAGATGCGGAGTGGCGAGGCAATGCTAAGATCGGGGTAAGCATCTTCCAATACCCACGATCCGCCATCTCCAGGAGTAGTTTTGGGGAATATACCATTGAGATAAGGTCCCATCGGCTCGGGAGACAGAAGAGCGGGGGCGACCGTAGCCAAACTAATAATCCCTAAGGCAAGTAGGAAAAATAATGTTGGAATAATAGACCTTATTCTAAATAATTTCGGTTGGCACATAATCCTTAACAGATTCAAACACTTCTAATAATTCTGATCTTCAAATGTCAATTTGATAATATCTTAAAAATTAGGGATAGATTCAAATAAGGTCCTTCTTTTAACGCTTTTAGACAAAACGGAGTAACTAATGGACCGCTGAGGTTACTTTTCGAGCAGGAAATTTAGCCGTAAATTCTATAAGGATCTACAGCACTTGTTTCCAACAAAAGAATAATCCATTTTCTTCTGCAGGGCATGGGGATCAATTTACCTATATTGTGGCCTAGAAAAATCTCTTTTATGCCTAGAGCGAAAAACGGAGTGTGAAATCCCTAAATTTGCGACCAGATTTTTCTAGATTAAGTTTTATAAAATATTTTAAAGGAAGCTCATTGAGTTAAAATCGTTCCATCAATTTCCAGAATAAATAAGAAGGAAACGTTCACGAATAAATAGACCTATGAAAAAAGTAATATTGTTTTTTAATTATAGTTTTCTTTTCCTCTTTTGTATTCCTATCCTTTCTGCCCAGAACCTCACTTTAGATACCGATTTTGCCAAAAAAGGCATCCGGAAACTTACTTTTAAAAAAGGGTTTTATGCCAGCAAATTATTGCAACAAGCGGATGGTAAATTATTGGTCGTCGGGTCAGTAGGCAATAAAAGAAAAACGTATAAAGGCATCCCAGAATCTGATTTGGCCTTGTTTCGATTTAATGCCAATGGCCAGTTGGATAAAAGCTTTGGAAAGAAAGGGAAAGTAATTTTTGATATCAATAATCAAAATGATCAGATTGGATCTGCTGCTTTGCAAAGTGATGGAAAAATTGTGCTCACCGGAAGTACCGGAAAAGAAGGAATCAGCACTTTTGTTGTGTTGCGCTTTATGCCGGATGGAAGCCTAGATCCCACTTTTGGCGAAGGTGGCCAACAAATGACCAAAGTGGGAGAGGGGAGCAATACAGGAAGGAATGTTTTGCTACAAAAGGACGGAAAAATTATTTTGATTGGCCATTATTACGATGGCTATGATGAAGATTTTGTATTGCTACGTTATACCTCCGATGGGCAATTGGATACTTCCTTCGGAAAAGAGGGCCAAGTAATCACTGATTTTGATAGTCATAATGATGATGCCAAGCGAGGTCTACTTCTCGACGATGGTCGGATTTTGATCGGGGGAAGCCATGAAGAATTGGGCAAAGCAAGAAATTTTGCTTTGGCCTGCTACCTTCCGGATGGTAGGTTGGATAAAAATTTTGGAAACAATGGGCGTGCAAAGACCAATCGATTAAACGTCACCGATGAAACCGTAGGAATACTTTTAGACCCCGCAGGAGCGATTAAAATCATCGGACTTTCGATTGATCGAAAAACTTATTCTACTAGTTTGACCTTTGTCCGTTTTACCAAAGATGGTCAACTGTATAATAAAGGAAGCTATACTCCACTGGTAGAATATAAAATAGGAAGCAAGACTATTTTTCCTGTGGCAGTATCGAGGCAATCAGATGGTAAAATGCTGATCGGAGGAGGGGTGAGAAGACCTAGTGATTCCAAAATCAAAGGCCTTGATTTTGGAATTGCCAGATACCTCGAAGAAGCGACCATTGATCCTACTTTTAATGATGCTGGTTTGATGAAATCTGTAGTAGATAAAAGATCTTCTGCCTTGTCTTCGATGATTCCATTGGCCGATGGGAAAATTGTTGTTTTGGGAACGAGCACTTTGAAAAAGAAAAAAAGAAAATTGATCTTAGCACGTTATACTTTATAAACAACTTCAAAAGGATTTAAGTGAACTTTGACAAGGAAAATAATATAAATGAATAATAATGACCTTCTACGCCGCCTGCGCTATAACTTCGAATGGAGTGATGCTAAAATGGTGAAAATTTTTAGTCTAGCAGATTACGATGCCTCGATAGGACAAGTCAATGCTTGGACGAAAAAAGAAGACGACCCAGAACACCGCGTATTGGATGATCTAGAATTGGCCATCTTTCTCAATGGTTTTATCAATGATAAACGGGGCAAACGAGAAGGCCCTCAGATTCCCCCAGAGAAATTTTTAAACAACAACCTTATTCTTCGAAAACTAAAAATCGCCCTTAGCCTTAAGGATACCGACATGCTCGAGATCCTAGAATTGGTAGGGATGAGAATCAGTAAGCACGAACTGAGTGCCTTTTTTCGCAATCCCAAACAAAATCAATACCGCCGCTGTGAAGACCAGATTTTACGAAAGTTTGTACATGGTCTACAATTGAAATATCGCGGGAAGAATAAGTAGAATCTTAGACCGTTTTCTACCACTTTGACCTTGTAAAATGTTGGGAAATTGCACTTATAATCTGGTGCGCAGCTTGAAGCTGCCTGCTGAATGGACTACTCCTAGAAAAAATATTTTACCGTAATCCCATCTTTTTTGTTGTAAACTGCAACAAAACTCAGCATTTCTGCACCACTATAATAAAACCAAGCTCGGAGTGCGAAAAATACTGACAGAAGAAAAAATCATTCAAAATTGCCGCAGAGGAGACCGCTCTGCTCAATTTACCCTGTATCAGCAATACAAAGTTTATTTGTTTGGGGTTTGTCAGCGTTATGCAAAGTCGCGTCAGGAGGCAGAAGATATGTTGCAGGAAGGCTTTTACCGTATTTTTAAAGACATCAAACAGTATAATGCAAGTGGCCCCTTTCAAGCTTGGTTGCGCAAAGTAATGGTCAA
>CAYQRA010000435.1:0-6120 GCA_964419315.1 uncultured Saprospiraceae bacterium
TTAAAATGCATCATTAGTGGAGTCAAATTTGCTTTTTACCAGTAGTTCCAAGGTCCTTGTGATCTTTTGTTCTAGGTCTCCATGGGAAAAATAATTTTCTGGGAAACCTGAAAATTGCCTTGCTTTGGGGAGATGGTCTTTCAAGGTTAAGCTTTCTTGAGAAGTAGAAAAAAAGAAGCCTTGTTCTTTTAAGTGTTTGGCCAAATATTCTTGTTCCGTCTGTCCGGGGGTAGGGATGAGGAGGGCTTTGCGGCGAAGCTTCGCCAAGTCCATCAAAGAGCTATAACCAGACCGACAAATAATTAAGTCAGCAGCGAGTAAGGTTTTATTGAGTTCGCGAGAAGTGAGGAAAGCAACACATTCTAAATGATCAATATCCCTTGGTGGCTTCGCATTAGGACTACCTTGAACTAAAATGATTTTGTACTCGGGAAAGTGTTGTATTTGGTTTATGATTTTTTCTTCGAGATAAGTTCGCTGTGGTTCTGGACCAGATAAGACGATGGCTAGATCGTATTTTTTAGGACTTATAGCATAACGCATCCTTGATAAAAGACCGAGGTAATGGACTTTGGGAATTGGACTGGGGTGTGATAAATCTCCAGATAGATTTGGACTACTAGCTAAGTCAGGAACCCAGATTTCATCAAAGGGTTTTAAGAGTAAGCGATTGACTTGATTGACTACTGTCCGTAGCAAGAAGGTAGGAACTTTTAAGTTTAATTGATGGCTAAGAAAAATGTTTTTGGTAGAAGGATGAAAACAGCCATAGCGATTGTCTGAAATGATGAGGTCAATTGCTTCTTTTCGAACTAAGCTTTTGAGTTCTTGGTGTTCTCGGCGAATGGCACGCATCATTTTTGGCCATTGCAATGCCATATTCCAGATCATATTCTCACTGTGATAGTAAATATTATAAGAAGGTAGTTCTATCGTAGGTAAATGAGGATATTCCTTTTTTAGCAAATCCAAAGCCACTCCATCCGAAGCAAGTAATACTTCTGCTCCTTGTGCGAGTAAAGTTTCGATCAATGGGATGCAGCGCGTTGCATGACCAAGCCCCCAATTGAGCGGAGCGACTAGTATGCGGGGTGGGTTTGCCAAATTTGGAAAAATTTTAGAAGCGAAAGATTCCTATTATCCTACTAATTTGATAAGTTTGAGTATGAAAAGATTGTATATCCTCTTTTTTGTTGGAGCTCTGCTGGTTTTCTTTTCCGCTTGTCGACCCAATGGTTGTGGTTGTCCCCAAGCTCAGATTTCTACCGGACAGCCCTTAGATTAATCGACTACTAAAATAGGCAGTACTTAATAAAAGTACTGCCTATTTGTGGATTAATTCAGTCGAATCTCATCTTGATTGGAGTCAAAGAATTTGTACTCGGTCAATTGAAAATCTGCATCTTCCGTTACTTTGATCCATCGGAAAAAACGACGATACCATTTCATTTGTGGACTATTCCAAAACCCCTTTGTAAGATAGGTTTGTACATAAGGGTGGGTTTTGAGTACTAAAGTAGAATTTGGTCTAGACTGTAAAATGTATTCCAAATCGCGTTGGATTTCATCAGTTAGTAAAATCGAAGGATTGATTTTGCCAGTGCCTTTACAGCCTGGACAAATCTCTGCAGTATTGATTTTTACTTCTGGACGAACCCGCTGGCGAGTGATTTGCATCAAGCCAAATTTACTCAAAGGAAGGATGGTATGTTGTGCTCGATCTTTGCGCATGAAGTCGCGCATTTTTCCAATTAATAATTTCTTATGCTCGGGTACTCGCATATCGATAAAGTCGATAATGATAATTCCGCCGATATCTCTGAGTCGCAATTGTCGAGCAATTTCTTCTGCGGATTCCATATTGACCGCAAATACCGCTTCGGCCTGATCGCCACTGGCGATCTTGTGACCACTATTGACATCGATGACATGCATGGCCTCTGTATGTTCGATCACGAGGTAGGCACCGCTCGGCATAGTAGCCGTTTTTCCAAAGGAAGATTTGATCTGTCGAGTCACTCCATAGGCATCAAAAATAGCCTTTGAAGATTTATGAGACTTTACGATATTGACTTGGTCTGGAGAGATCGACCCCATGAAAGACCGCACATTATGATAGAGTTCTCGGTCATTGACCACAATCTTATTGAAAGAATCATTGAGAATATCTCTCATGATGCTAGACGTTTTGTCTAGTTCGCTGAGTAATTTCATGGGAGGTTCCGCATTTTGGAGTTGGCGGTTGACTTCTTCCCATTTACTCATCATCATATTGAGTTCCTCGTGGAGATCTGCTACTCTTTTCCCTTCCGCTGCCGTACGTACAATGAGTCCAAAGTTTTTTGGACAAATACTTTCTACCAGTGTACGCAATCTTTTGCGTTCATCGGAATTGGCTATTTTTTTGGAAACGGCCACGATCTCTGTAAAAGGAGTCAAGACTAAAAATCGTCCTGGAATGGTGATCTCACAACTCAATCGAGGCCCTTTTGTAGAAATGGGCTCTTTGAGAACCTGAACAAGGATATTCTGCTTTTTTCCCAATACTTGATCGATCTTACCTGTTTTGATGATATCAGGCATAATCTTAAAGCCATCGAGTTTGTGGCTTTTGATTTGTCCATTGGCAACACCATCAGTATATTTTAGGAGAGATCGGAGTTTAGGGCCAAGATCGGTATAGTGAAGGAAAGCATCCTTTTTGTGGCCAATGTCTACAAAAGCAGCATTGAGACCAGGCATTAGCTTTCGAATTTTGCCTAAAAAAATATCACCGACCGTAAAATTAGTATTGGTCTTTTGGTAGTGTAACTCCACCAATTTGGAGTTTTCCAAAAGAGCAATTTCAACTTCTGTGGGGGTTGAGTTAATGATTAATTCTTTTTCCACTTTTCAGTTCCTTGATTGACCTACAGTCTGAACTGTAGGAATGTAGGAAAAAGGGTAGACGCTAAGTTTTGTAGGTTGTAATACTAATATAAGCAGGAAGTTTTTGCTTCCAGAGAAGAAATAAAAGGCCTCAAAAGGAAAAAAGTACCCTGTGACAGAAAGTATAGAGTGATGTTCTGAAAGAAAGAGAAGGATAAAACCTTTCAGAATATCAAAATTGAGTAAATATTTTTGTCCAGATAAACTAAGGACAGGGTAATTGATAGACTACTCAATTGACCAAACAACCTCTTAAGTGGTAGGTGGTGATTAAACGGGGAATTTTAGAGTTAAGATTCTTTTGATAGTTTTTCTCAAAAAATCCTTGCATAGCCTAAGTTATGGAAGTATTTTTTAAGGAAAAATAGCGAGAAAAGATAGCTATAAAAAACCTGTTTAATTAACACCTATTACTTATATTCTTACGCACGATAAGCAGTCGAGTGAAGCGATATTTATAAAAACCGATACCGGTTGCTCTAGGAACAACCGGTACCCTCTTTAGTTTTAGCACCTGATAAACTTGGCTATATGGACTTTTAGTCCCATACCCAAATGCCTTTATAAATGCTATTTATTTCTTCTTCTTGTGACGGTTCTTGCGAAGTCTTTTCTTCCGTTTGTGCGTTGCGATTTTATGACGCTTGCGCTTTTTTCCACACGGCATATTAAATGTCTTTTAATTTAAAAAAAATGGTTTCTTAAAGCTGCTATCAGATAACAGCGAATATTTTATCAATTAGCTAGTGCATTGCACTTTTGCTGATTTTCAGTGACTTTGGCTTCGTTTTTCAAGCCTTTATAAGCATCTGCCAAAAGGCAAAATAACTTGGCATTGGAGCTTTCGATTGTGGAAGCTCGCTCAAGGCGTTGAACAGCCTTTTCAAATTGTCCAGTTTTGATCGCTAGTCTACCCAATTGGGTGAGTACCATAACATCATCCGGATTCTTTTTGTTCATATCTACCAACATCAAAATCCCTTTCATGGGATTGTCTTTTGGTGGATTATCTGTATAACAAAGTGCAAGATTGACTTTATGAGCCATTTCATCAGGATTAATGGAAATGGCATTTTGGAACGCTTTTACCGCTCTGCCACTACAATAGGTTCTGATTTTTTCGGAACTTGCTCGCTGTACGCCAATGGCATAGGTGGTACCCGATATAGCCCATGCTTGTTCTGTTTGAGTGATGTCTGCAATGCCTTCTGCATAATAGCCTGCGATTTCGGGATGTCCCAAATCAAACCATTTCTTAGAAAGTTGCTCCATTTTTCCAATTCGAACAGAATCACTAGTCGCTTCGCTTAATGATTGTTCTTGCAATAAAACAGTCGTTGCTTCATTTGCGGACAATTTCTCTCTTGCCTCGGTCAATAGAATATTAATATCTGTACTTTCCGCCGCTAAGGCACGTGATTTATTGATGGCCGTTTGCTTTCCAGGCTTCGTATTGAATCCAAATAGTAAAACGACAAGTAATAAAATGGCACCAGATACAATAGAAAGTTGAAGCTTAGACATATTATTAAGTGGGGTCTTATGACTCTTTGTTACTCAAATCTTCTGGCAAATTCTTTACATTATCTTTTACCTGTTCTACAAACACTTTTGCTGGTTTGAAGGACGGAATAAAATGCGCAGGAATTTGTATAGGTTCGTTTTTCTTGATATGACGACCTATTTTTTTCGCTCTCCTCTTAATCACAAAACTACCGAAACCTCTGATGTATACATTTTCACCTTCAGACAAAGAGCTTTTGACTTCTTTGAAGAAAGTTTCTAATGCCACAAGTACATCTACCTTAGGTACTCCGGTTTTTTCTGAAATTGCTGTAACCAAATCAGCTTTTCTCATTGTTATTGTTTGGTTTATAATAAGTTATAAATATTATTTCAGTGCTTTTAAAAGCGGTGCAAATCTCGGAATTTTATTCTTCAATTGAAAGTAATCTTTGACATTATTTTGAGTTTTTGTCCTGAAAGTCAAATTATTAGGAGTTTTCACTCCCCTTTTTTACTCAATAGTCCCTGTTAAATGGATGAAATTAGACATTTATAACTATTTGCACTCCGATGATAAATTTCTTTTTTCTCTTGATCTCCAAGCTTAATAGTTTGCTTCTTCTAGTGTACTAATAAGCAAGCGGTGGAAAAGTAGTCTTAGTAAAACTGATTTCGCTTCCCCTAAAACACCTTATTTGTCAAAGAAGGAATTATATTTGTGCTTCCTCCAAACAAGATTTTTTTGGTTCTCTGACAAATATTTTTTTTAACTTAAGCAAGACCTTATATAAGTATGCTGCTATCAATGACGGGATTTGGCCGCTCCACCGGTTCTTTTAAAGACAAAACCATTAGCGTTGAGATTCGATCCCTCAATAGCAAGTTTACCGATATTCGGTTTAAGATGCCACAAAATTTTAAAGAGAAAGAACCACAACTTCGACGAGCACTTATCGATAGTGTGAAAAGAGGAAAGATTGATTTGACGATTGATATAAAATCTTTGAGTGGAGATGGAGAATATGGACTCAACCCCGATTTATTTAAAAAATACTATCAGGAACTCACCAAGCTAACCAATGAACTAGGAATGCCCGCCGGAGATTTGACGCAGGCGATCCTTAGATTGCCCAATGTGGTAAACACTGCTGGAGATTCTGTAGATGAAGAAGAGTGGAAAACAGTGATGACTACCGTAAAGGAAGCCGTAAGTTCTTTTAATAATTTTAGATTGGCAGAAGGGAAGGCGATGGAAGTTGATTGTAAGCTTCGAATAAATAATATCGTTGCGGGCCTTAATCAATTGGATCCTTTTGAAGCAGAACGTGTCACCAAACTTCGGGCTAGATTGGCTCAGAATATGGAAGAATATGTTGGCAAAGATAATATTGATGCCAATCGTTTTGAACAAGAGATTTTATATTATTTAGAGAAAATTGACATCACAGAGGAGAAGGTACGTCTGGAGCAGCATTGTAAGTTTTTTCTAGAACAATTGGATATCCAAAAGGAGAGTATGAAAGGACGAAAGCTGAGTTTTATTAGCCAAGAAATGGGTAGAGAGATCAATACGCTTGGATCAAAAGCCAATTCTTCTGTCATTCAGCGTTTGGTGGTGCAGATGAAAGATGACCTCGAAAAGATTAAAGAATTAGTCGCCAATATTCTTTAAGGGAACGCGAAAAG
>CAYQRA010000436.1:0-6120 GCA_964419315.1 uncultured Saprospiraceae bacterium
TCCGTCGAACCATTCGTAGGTATAACCTGGTGCACCACCTGTAGCACTTGCAAATAGATTGGCACAAGCACCACTACAAATAGCTCCCGTTGGATTATCAATCGCTGCGACCACTTCTGGAAGTACAAATACGGTCAGTTCAACTGGAAGGCCTAAACAGCCATCGAGAGACCTTGGAGTAATCGTGTAGGTGACACTTAATTGACCTCCAGTAGTATTGGTAAGAATTTGAGAGAGAATAGTTCCACAAGATCCAGGACAGGCAGAAGCCCCTGTTACTCCTCCTGGGGCAGAAACGGTCCAAGTATAAGTGACATCTCCTGCATTAGATGGAGGGAGTAAATAATTATCAAGGAAAATATCTAATTGAACTCCAGAACAAGTTGTAATTGGAGTGAAAAGCATTTCTGGGCCAATACAGCAATTCAAAGAGAAGTTACCAAAAGTAGGAATATCAGCTTCACATCCTGCTGAACCCCAACCACCCGTTTCTCCATCACCATAGGTTTTGAAAGAAACACCACAGTCGATAGCGGCAGGGTCATTTTCACAATCTGTAAAAGACTTGGCCATCAAATCAAAACATACATTGAAGGTTGCGGTAGAATTACAATTCATTTGAATACCATAAGAACAGTTGGGATCAGTTTGCCAATCATTTGGACCACATTGTCCTGGCAACCCTCCATTATTATTTACACCAACCACGAACCACCCAGCACCTACTGGTGCGCCTGGCGGTAAAGCTCCAGATGGAATATCATTATAGAATACATCTCCGTCTGGATAAGCCATTGAGCTCGGCAAAGGAGAAGTAACATTAACAGGAAGACCATCAGAGTCGAAAGAGATTGGATCCCAGCATTCACCAAAAGTTGGGACTATTCCGTGTAACCATTGGCAGTTATTACCAGTACTTGTCCAATTGACATTTAAACAGTAGCTAACGACTTCCCCCGGTTGGAATGGTCCAGACGGTGGAGAACCTAAAGAGGTATTGGTTACTTGTACTTCACCGCTAGTGATACAATTGGTACCGCCGCCACCTTGGTAAAAAGCACAGAAAGTAAAGTCTCCTTCTTGTCCGCCAGCACTACCCACGGCAACAACATAGGTAGTATTAGGAGTAACTGGAACATTATTAAGTGCAACCGAGCCCGCTGCACCAGTAGAACAATCGACCGGCACATAACCGGTACAGTTTCCTTCAAAAATCGCCATTTGAGGTTGGTCAAAAGCGGGGCTTGAAGTACTTAGGGTAACAAATTCAGTAGCTCCATCAGTTGTAAAAGTATACCAAACGGTAGGGGTAGTGGAAAAGTCAAAACAACCTGCACCACCTGTATTATCAGGGCCGACACCAGTCGTACATCCTTGCAAACAAACTTGTTGGATCGGAGCACCACTTACATCACCAGCACCAGTACAAAGGTCATTGACCGCACATGCCGCAGGAGGTCCCATTTCGGTTGCACAAACATCGAACATACCAGCATCTGAATCGGCAGTACTAACAACAATCCAATAAGTACTACCTGGCATGAGGCCAGTTGCAGAAATGGTGGTCATTGGGTTTCCACAATATTGTGCTACAAAACCAAAACCACCCGTACAATCAGGGGTAAAGGTTCCGATCATTACCGATACATCGCCATTGATGGTCTGATTACCGATGACTACATCAAGCGCATTATTGGTACCCGTTAAGGTTACGCTATACCAAACCGAGTTTTCTGCTAAATTAGGACAGTTAGGATTGGCCCATTCTTGAGTAGCATTAACGGTACTACCCGTTGTACAAGTACCATCCGCTGGAATGGGCGTTGGGGCACAAGGATCATCATTGGGTGGTGGGGGAGGATCCACTGGATTATCTACACAAACAGTGACATTTCCTTCACTGCCATTACTAGAGGTAAGAATTATATAATAGGTTGCGCCAACAACCAGTTCATTATTTCCTACTATGTTGCCAACTCCACAATTGATTTCTACCGCAGCAGCAAAATCACAGGGCGCGCCTGCAAACTGTACTAAGGTGATTTCAACTGATCCACCGAGGCCAGGAGCGGTAATATCATAATCCGTACCGGCAGCGGTGAAGGTGTACCAGACATTGGCAGCAGTTGGGCCATTGGCGACACAGCTACCATTACCGACATCAGGTGTGGCTAATGTCGTGTTAACATCCGTACCACAACTGCCATCGGTAGGCACGGTAATAGCACCAGGACATGGATCGTTAGTAGGTTGAGCAAATGAATTGGACGTTCCTAGGATAAGGAATAAGGGGATTAGAATGGTCCAGGTAGGAATGCACACAAAGCTAGTGCGCAAGTAAGCAATTACTTGTTGGTTCCTCTCTCTCATGATTTAAGATTCGTTTAAGTTCCCGTTAAAAAATAGAGTTAACTTTCAGACATTTCCGAAAACACCCCTGAATTCGGTAGGAAACACATCTGAAAAATATTTCATTAAAATTGTAAGTAAGCCACAAAGATAGGTATAATGATTGGTAAAGTCACTAGTTGGCCAAATACAATTAACACATAATTGGTCATATTAAGTCAATTTATCTATCTTTTTGTGGCTTCACAATTTTTTGTATTTTGGAATTAAATAATATACCTAAATGATGAATGCCAACTACCTAAAGACTTCCATTTTTACCATTTTCGCCTTTGTTTTAGTCATTTTTGGGACTTCTTGTTCGAAGAATCCAGTGACTGGAAAACGTGACTTCATGTTGTTGTCAAAAAAAGGAGAGGTGTCTTTAGGGCAACAATCTGACCCTGGAATCATCGCTACTTATGGTCTTTATGAAGACGAAAAAATTCAATCTTTTATCAAAAGTAAAGGTTTACAGATGGCTAGAGTCTCTCATAGACCGGAATTAGACTACCAATTTAGGATTTTAGACTCTCCAGTGGTTAATGCTTTTGCTGTTCCGGGAGGCTATGTTTATTTTACAAGAGGAATTATGGCGCATTTTAATAATGAGGCGGAATTTGCGGGTGTATTGGGTCATGAAATTGGCCATATTACAGCTCGACACTCTGCCAAGCAATATAGTAAGCAAATGGTTGCACAGGTAGGGATGGTACTTGGTATGGTGCTTTCGCCTGCCTTTCGACAGTTTGGTGAAATGGCTCAAACAGGAGTCGGTTTGATGTTTTTGAAGTTTGGTAGGGATGCGGAAAGTGAATCAGATGCCTTAGGCGTCGATTATTCAACTAAAATTGGCTATGATTCCCATCAAATGGCTGGATTTTTCACCACGATACACCGATTACAAGAGGATGCGGGCGTTGAAATACCGACTTTTCTATCTACTCATCCTGATCCAATCGATAGAAATTCCAACGTAGAGGCGATTTCTGATGCTTGGCAAGAAAGACAACCGAATAAAAAGTTTAAAATCAATAGAGATCAGTATCTACAGATGATAGATGGTTTGGTCTATGGAGAAGATCCAAAGCAGGGTTATGTTGAAAATGATTATTTCTTTCACCCGGTGCTTAAATTTGAATTTCCAATACCCCGCAATTGGAATACGGTTAATACCCCTGCTCAAGTACAAATGGCGCCAGAAAATGGGAAGGCAGCTATGATTTTTACCTTAGCTCAGGAAAAAACCTTGGAGGCCGCCGCGCAAGGAACCATTCAGGAAAACAAGATTCAAGTCATTGATCAAAGTAGGGATAGGGTCAACGGTTTTTCGGCCATTACGATTCTGGGAGATGTAGAGGCCTTGCGGGTAAGAACTTATTTGATCGAGTATAATGGTTTAATCTATAAAATACATGGATTAGCGGAACAAGTAGACTTTAATAATTATGAACGCTACTTTATCGAAACGATGACCAATTTTAATCAATTGACGGATCCTGCAAAGATAAACGTAAGCCCCGAGCGAATTCGAATCAAAAGGGTATCCAAGGATAGTGATCTCGCAGCAGTTTTAAAGAGTTTTAAAGTTCCTACTGATCGAATGAAGGAACATGCGATTTTAAATGGTATGGAACTGAAAGACAAATTGACAAAAGGAACTTTGATTAAGGTGGTCGGAAAGTAAACAGCTTCCTAGGAATAGAAAATCCTGTTGTCCTAAATTTTTAATTATTTTATGCCACTCAAAAAAACGCAGACAATCATTCGTCCAGATGCCTATTTGAAAATCCTGAAAGAAATTTTTGAGGAAACAGGAAATCCCGAAGTGGCAGAAAAGCAGATGAAATACATGCGCAATCAATTTGCTTATTATGGAATGAAGGCGCCTGTTTTTATGCCCATCTTCAAATCTATGTTTAAGGAGTATGGCGTTTATGAAAGGGAAGATTTGCCGATTTTTGTAAAACTTTGTCTGGAAGAAGAGTACCGAGAGCTGTTTTATTTTGCTCTGGAAATGGTACAAAAAACATTGAAAAAACAAGAAGCTGATTTTATCGATACTTTAGAATTTTTGATTTTACAGGACAGTTGGTGGGATACTGTCGATTGGATCGCAAAATTGGTGGGTAAACATTTTCAGCGCTACCCAGAATTGATTATACCAAGTACCGAAAAGTGGATGGCTTCCGGCAATATTTGGCTGCAAAGAGTTTCTATTATTTTTCAACTTTTCTATAGAGAGAAAACGGATGAAAAACTAATGTATAAATACATCCTCCAAGTCGCAGATTCGAAAGAGTTCTTTCTACAAAAAGCGGCTGGCTGGGCCCTCCGCCAATACTCTAGAACCAATGCGGAAAGTGTGCTGTATTTCATTGATAATCATGAACTTGCAGCATTGACGAAGCGAGAAGGACAAAGACTTGTGCGTCAGAAAAAATAGAAATATAGATCGATTAGCTTGACGATCAATAAAGGCAAAAAAAGAAAAAGAAATAGCCGCTGATTACTCTTAAAATCAGCAGCTATTTACCGTTTACATTTCAAAAAAATAATCCAAAATTATCAAATTTGAATTTTCTTATTGGAGGACTAATCTATGAGATTCGACTGCCTTATCGCTCGACAATTTAGCTAGGTAGATACCTTTGGCTAAGTTAGTCAAGTCTAAAGATGCGGTAGAACCACTTCCGATGTTCATCAATTCATTGTGAACCATTTTTCCAGTTAAGTCAAAAATCTGAACTAGCATTTCTCTACTTGCTCCCTCATTAACCAATTGAAAGTCACCAGTACTTGGGTTGGGATTGATAGAGAAAGAAGATTCAACGAGTTCTTCCGTGCCTACGGTCCAACAATCAACATTTACCTCATCTGTAAATTCTACTCCACAAGGATCGGTAATGGTTACCTTGTAATTTCCACCAGAAATTCCTGTTGCCATAGGAGTAGCAGCCGTTACATCATCAACATCTCCCTCCCATAGATAAGTGTATTCTCCATCTTCCGTCCAAATTAAGTTCATGATAAACTGCATTCCAGGGAAGCCAAGCGTTTCAAGGCTATTGATACCCACCACACCATTACAGTTGGTTGCAGAAAAGTAAGTAATGGCATTATTATCAACAGGAGCTTCGTTGATACCAACGCGGAATAAGTGACGGGCAGCAGTGTTTCCAAATAACTCTAAGGAAACTACAATTTGATCATTATTGCTTACATCGTCTGCATTAACAAAAGGAGCAAAGTAAGATTCATATCGTTCGTTGGTAGGAAACCAAACATCCAAAGAATCGACACCCTGCAATTGAAGGTTAGAATCGTCAAGTGCAAGCGTATTTGGGTAACCAATATAAAAACGACCTCGTAGACCTGGATCGAAAGGAATATTCACCCCATCAGAAAGGGTATTGGCAATAGAACGAACAAATACCTCAACTCCTGCTAAGGTGGCGCCATTAGGGATGTCATAATTTTCTAAATTGAAAGTACGCCAATATCTATTGCCACCAAAGGCACCATTAGGAGCTTCACAGGCGACTCCAACCGTTTGAATTTGATCCAGATTATCTGTAATTCGAAAGGCAGACTCTGATCCATAAGCATTGTCGAAGCCAATTTCAGTTGGTGCACATGTGGTATTTGTTACTATATCTGGGCCAGCATTTGGAGTATCGTCTGGACCGGGAGTTTCAACAATAAACTCCTGAACTAAAGTAGCACCACCCG
>CAYQRA010000437.1:0-6107 GCA_964419315.1 uncultured Saprospiraceae bacterium
CTTAAGCTAGTGACAAGAGCGGTAAAATGAATATTGAATATCCAGTCATTGAATAATATTCCACATTATTCAATTGGACTAAACAATCGTAAACGTATTTCTTAGTTGATGACCTTCGAGGTAAGGATACCTCTACTTAGATCTAATTATCGACTTATTCAATGCAAACTTAAGCAATACGATAAAAGGTATAGAACTGGTTATAGCAGCCATTTTCTTGATTCTATTGCTTGTCTCTAAATGGAAAAATAGAAACCAGTAAGCGTAGCTCCAATAGATGATTTACCTTTCCATCTTACTCCAAAAAAGGAGCCTTTCCAAACGGAAAGGCCCCAATGAACTGTAATTCAACTAGTGTTCAAGATTGCTTCAAAACAAAAGACTTTACTGTATCAAGTTTTGAAGTGCCATCTCAAAAGTTCCAAAGTCGGTTGGTTGTAAATCACTGCACTTAATTATTTCTAGATGGTTTGGAGAATTGACCGTAACCGTTTTAATATTTGTAAATAGGGTACCGTCTGGGCATTCTACTACCGTAATGATCGTAACGTCCATTCCACCCAATGGGAAGCCGCCACACAAGGCAAAAGTACTGCTTTCCATAAAAGGAATTTCAAAAGCACTATTGAGACTATTGACATATAAAGAAACAGTGACTTGTGCACCCGGGCATGGAATGTCACATTCAATTTCTACTGCAAGACAATCTACAGGATCTCCTGGCAATTGACCAAGGATGTCTACATTGACCCATCCAAGGATATTTTGGATCAAGTACAAAGCACCTTCATTTCTATTGGTCGGATAGATAACGCGGACTAAGTCGCCAGTCGGTTTCCAGATCACTTGGTCGCCCGTTTCTTCTCCGAGATAAACTTCCATTCCAGGTCTTACACCGCCGGTGTTGTCAGCAGGCAATAAGATGTTTAAAGTACCTGTTCCGTCCAAAGAAAGCTCTTCTCCATTTTGAGAGATTTTCAAAAATACTTCTCCACCAGATTCTAAAATTCCCAATTGACCATTATCGTCTGATAAAGTTTGTTTGCGTAATAAAATCATCTCAGGAACGGTGTAGATTTCGATTAATTCTACCTCGACCTCTCCACGTACGCGCTCTCCTTTGGCATTGACCAAAGCATTTTTAACCTCGACTTTAGTTCCGGATGCTCCGATTACTTCGTACGTTCCATTGCCCATATCGCTAGCTTTGATTTGCTGAGTATGGTCTGCTAAATAACCTTTTAAAGTCATTTGTTCTACTTTGTTGTCTTCCACGAGTACCTCTTCCTTGTCTTGACAAGAATAGAAGGCCACTGAAAAGGCCAATAATAAAAGGGCACTGAATAAATAATTTAGGTTTGATTTTTTTAACATGATTTTGATTTTTAAGAGTTATGATTTAGTGATTAAAATTTTGAAATATTTTTAGATTTTTGCAAAACATTGGCTGGCCGTACAATGATCAAACATTGGATAGCTAGATGATTCCAACAGAAAGACTGGAAGGTCTTTAAAGGGCATTACTTGAGTGGCTGTTGATATTTCAAACAGGTACTAAGAGTGCTCTTTTGAGCTGGTGTAATTGGTAATAATGGTTTATCCGTTTTTACGAATTACTCAAAATTTATTACAGAAGTTGTTCAAAAATTGCTGCTTGAATTGAAAAAGGTGGATTTTTGTTCAATTCAAGGCGTCAAAATCGAAGCGTAGCCGCGCTACGTTAGATTTTGACAACGCAGAAGTGGACGGAAAGACTCTTTTACAACCAAGTAAGTAGTTTTTAAACAACTTCAAAGTATTAGTTTGGTTTATTCTTCAAAAGTCAGAGGAAGTAAAGACTTGATTGTTTCGTTCTACTCAAAAGTACGATAATTGTTTATCGCTTGTTAGGTCATTTTGTGCCAATTTAGGACAACTAGTCTTGCCGACTATTAGAATAGCCTAAGGTATCTTTGATTTCTTTTTGTTTTTGTGGACAAACCAATCCACGAGGAACTTCTAAGTCCGATTTTTTTATCCAACGTTGTAGCGTTCTTAGACTAATGCCTAAGTCCTGAGCGATTTGATGTTTGGTTTTAGGGGAATCCATGATTTTTTATTTTAAATTTATATTTTCTTATAGGTAAGGGTATAAGCGTAGAATATGCTTTGCGTGACATTATTGTTTGAAATAATTTTGGATTAACTGATTTTGGTGCTAAATGATTTCATTGGGAAAAATATTTTAAAGCAAATCTAGACTGTAAATGCCAGCGTCTTAGCCTTTGAAGCTTGTTTTGTTTTGCTGAAAATAAAATAATAATTCTACGCGATTTGCGGAACACCTTCCTAGTCCTGATTTTTTTATACCCAAAAAATAGAATCACTTTAAACAACTTCGTAAACTAAAAAAATGAAAAAAATAATTACGTTTCTCACTTTTACAATCTTACTTTCTAGTTGCACCAATAATACAACCTCAGAAACCACCACGCCTCCACCGATCGACAAAGCAGCGCTTGCAAAGATCGGCCATCAATTGGTCATTGATTCTTTTGATGACATTTTCTCTAATCTAGACTCCACAAAAGTCAGAGACTATTATACCGAAGATTTTTTGCTTTTAGAAAATGGGCTGCTGTGGAATAATGATTCTATCGTCGATTATCAAAGAAAATATTCTCAAAATACGGAGCGTGCAATCCGCCTCAATAAAATGGATTTTATCGAAACCAAAGTGTTTGAAGAATCGGTATGGATGGCCTACCATAATACGGCGACCTTTTGGAAAGACGAAGAACAGGTGGGCGAAGCATATTGGTTGGAAAGTGCAGTAGCCGTCAAAAAAGAAGAAGGCTGGAGATTAGAAATGTTGCATTCTACGTACATTGTAAATTAAGTAAATGTCGTTTTTGTCTAATGATTATTGTTTCTAATCGAAGAACGCTCGGAACCTCATAGCCAAAGCTATGAAGGTGAGAACGGGATGAAGAGTAGGAACAAAAAGCATAGTCAAAAATGGTAGTTATTTATTTTACGATGTACTACGTATGTGAAGAAATAAAATAAAAGAGCCCTAACATTTCTGTCAGAGCTCTTAATAATAAAATCCTATTTCTTAAGAAGGCAAGTGAAAATTACTAGCCTTAATTTACGTTCCTTGGTGTGCGGGTCAATTTAGTTTTTTGATCACCGCTTCTGTCGTAGCAGTACCTTGTAATCCGACGACTACATTGGAGCCATTAAACTCACAGTCCTCTTCATAGCATTCCTCAAATAATTGATCCAGTTCTTCTTCATCATTAATCGTTTCTACAGTCCCATCTTCTAGCGTGACACTGATCGGAAACTCCAGCGTTGGATCTTCGTCACTATCGGGGTTGGCTTCATACCAAGCGTCTACGGTATCATAAAGTTCTTCAAGATCATTGATCGAAACGGAGCTCGCGCCTGGAAGAACTACAGTGACAGGGAAGTTGATTTCAAAGCATTCTTCAAAGTCATCACCATAGCATTCTTCTACCAAGATTTCCAACTCTTCATCGCTATTGATCGCTAGCGGCTCTGGGTCTCCTTCGATCGTAACTTCAATTGGGTAAACAAAACTTGGATCGTCCTCACTATCCGGATTTTGATCATACCAGTTTTCTACCGCCTCTTCCAATTCCATATCATCATTGACGGTGATCGTACTGGCATCAGGAAATACAAGGGTCATTGGATATACAAATTCAAAACATTCCTCGTAGGATTCTTCCTCTTCAAAACAAGAGTCTAGTAGATCGAAAAGTTCTTCATCGTTATTGATGCTGGCGTTTTCTCCGCCTTCTAGAATGACCTCAACAGGATACACTAAAGAAAGATCTTCCTCCTCATTTGGATTTTGTTCGTAAAAGGTGAAGGCGATTTCCTCCAATTCCTCTTCGTCGTTTGCTGAATCAGTGGTTCCGTCTGGAAACAGAATAGTAATTGGATATACAAAATCAAAGCAAAGCGCTTCACAATCTTCAAAGCATTCTTCATCGTGATCCATACCATTTTGCATCGTGTTATTTTGTCCCGAGTTTGTCGCTGTATTCTTCTGAATCTGTTGTTCTGTTGTCGAGGCCAAGTCATTCATCTCGTCCTTATTACACGAGCTTAAAATAAAAATTCCTAAAAAAGCAAAAATCATAAAAGGCGAAATATTCCAATTGTTTGACATATTAAAAGGGTTTGGTTTAGAAATAAAAGTCCAGGGCAAAGCTTGAAAAAGCTTAACCTAAAACTTTTGGTTAATAAAATTTTGAGAAAAATTGAGTGTATTTAATTAATCTATTTGCTGGTTTTTTGTAGCCTACAAATCCAAGACAAATGAGATGGAGGATTCCCCTATGCGGTTAGAAAAAAATAAAAATAATTTTTAGTGCTAATATTTTAAGGGGCGCTAAATGATTTAAAGTGTTACAGGAATTCCTGGTTAAGATTTTGATTGCCCGCATATTTTCCCAGAAAATACAGCAATGCCTCTGCGTGATCAGCGTGATCTGCGGGACACGCTTTAGTTGATAGATTCTCTATTTTACAACAAGCCAATAGATTCACTTTGAACTTTTAAAGACCAGTTAATCCTTTTTTAACCAATCCCTAAAATCAAAATAATCCAAAATATTTGCATTGACCAATGGTTTTTCCTCGTCAAATAAATCGCGATATAATTTTAATTTTAAAGCAGACACTTCTACTTTTGGTAATTTACTTGCCTTAGAAAAAAAGGAAAGCAAGACTCTTTCAAAAGGCTGCATCTTATTTTGTTTTTTGAGGAAACGCCTCGCATTGTCTACCGAATACCGAAGCACCATATTATTCCCCAATTCTAAATGGAGAATCAAATTCAAAATCCGAGCATAACGTTCGAGGTCGCCTCGCCTTGGTGCAAAACGGGTAGTGATGATTTTGTTGACCCAGTGTAGAGATTGTAGGAGTTGGTTTTGTAAAAAATACAAATGAGCAAATTGATACCACAACAAAAGATAATATTCATGAGGAATAGAAGACTGATGTTTTTCTAAAAATTGGATCACTTCTTTTTGCAAATGCAAACCTCGATGGGTATCGCGAGTATCTCGATAAACTTCCAATTCCATATTATAGGCTCGAAGCTGAGTTCGAACCGTTAGCTTTTGCGCTTTCCCAGAATGCTGTTGGGCGATGCCTCGTATTTTTTCTAAGAGAGGAATGGCTTCTTCATGGCTTCGATGATGAATCAAAAAACTCACTTGATTGCTTAAGGCAGAAATATAAAGACTTGGATTTTGCTGGATCAAATCTGGTCGGTTTTCCAATCCTTTAATTTGCTGGAGAATGTGTTGATAAGCTTTTTGGGGATTGCGATTGATGATGTGGTAGGTGTAAAGAATATGATGGTGTAAGGTGTTGGCTTGTACCGGAGTAGGGGCTTGGGCAAACAAATCTTCTTGCAGTAGTTTACCTTCTTTGTCGTCGATATAGTCAAATACATTTGTTGAAAAGTACCAATATCTATTGATTTGTTCTATTTCTTGAATGGCTTTTGCTTCTTGAGCGATAATTGCATTCAATAATTCGGGGTCTCTACTTTGCCGAGCCAGATGGAGTTTTCGTTTCCAATTATTGATTTCTACGAGGTAAATGGCCAATTCATACTTTTGGGCAATCTTCTCCGCTTTTTTTATTTCGTAATGACAATGGTCGTATAGTTCTCGATCGAAAAGTAATTCTATATGGTGGATACAAGAACGTACTTCCGCCATTGGCGAACTTTTGTGATGAAAATTTCGAAGACTCTTTAAAATGAGTTGGTACAAATAATTTTTGGTCACATGCAATTGTTTGCTAAAAGCCTCTTCTGCAAAGATCTGGCGAATCGCCGCTTCGTTATAGACCTCCTGAGTGAGCATTGCCTCAAATAAGCGCAAATAATTTTTCCCAACTTTTTGACTAAAACAAAAAATTTTAAAATACCGCTTCTCAGATTTACTTAAAGAATGAATTAAATAAAATAAATTGCCTTTTTTAGCCATGGAATTATAGATTTAGTAATCTAAATTAGACTAATTATATCGTATTTAATAGATTTAATGCTATAAATGATTAATTTAGAAACCTAC
>CAYQRA010000438.1:0-6077 GCA_964419315.1 uncultured Saprospiraceae bacterium
AACATTTACTATTAAATGAGGAGGAGCTAGAAGCGAAGGGGATTCAGTATTATAAGATCAATCGAGGTGGGGATATTACCTTTCATGGTCCCGGCCAGATTGTCGTTTATCCTATTTTTGATTTAGAATGCTTTTTTACGGATGTCAAAAAGTATGTCAATTTTTTAGAAGAGGTGGTGATCCGTACCTTGGGAGAATATGGTTTGCAGGGAGGAAGAGAAGAAGGATTTACGGGCGTATGGCTAGCGGCAACGGATGTTTTGCCCAAGAGAAAAATATGCGCCATCGGGGTCCATCTTCGCCGATGGGTAACCATGCACGGATTGGCTTTTAATATCAATACAGATTTGACTTATTTTAAAAATATCATTCCCTGTGGAATCAATGATAAAGACAAAGCGGTCACTAGTCTGGCTTTGGAGCTGGGACGGGAAATAAACGAAGAAGAGGTGAAAGAGCATTTGAAGAAGCATTTTATGGAACTTTTTGATTTTCAATGGGTAAGTGAGGCTTAACTTGGTGTAAAAGTTGAAGTGCTTTTCCGAACCTATTGAAAAAAGTTATTATTCTCCAACCATTTTCTTTTTTCTACGTTTAAAAAACTTTCAGCCAGAGTAAAAAATTATCGCTCACGCTGGGTATTTTGATGAACCCTTGATTACTTATAGACCTAATTTTAGAATAAAATCTAATGAAAAAGGATATTCCTAAACTAAAGGTAGAAGATTTGGCCATTGCTATCGTGCCTCGAATGGGCGAAGAACTTTGGGACACTTATATTCTCAACCTTAAAGAAGATCCGATTACGGATGTATTTATCAATTCCCAAGGATATGGCGAAATTGATGGAGAGGACTTTAAAACAACGACCTTAAGGCATTTTTTTGAAAAAATTGGGCCTTTAGAAATCCTTAAGATAGAACCCATTCAAACTAAGTTGTTTCAGCTCACCAATGAATACTGGGTTTCCTTCCGCTTTGATGGTTATATGTTTGATAAGAAATATGTATTCGTCAAAGGCAGTATTGATGAATTGAATTTTACCCCCATTCCATTTCTAAATAAAAAGGGCGTTATGATTCGCTAAACCCTAGCGAGAAAAGAAATTTTTACGACAATAATTCTTTTTTATCTCTGATAGCAAGGTTAGGACTGGATTTGTGTTCAAAAAATTCCTATATTAAAAGAGTAACCTTAATTTACCAAATACACCGCTTACCTATCTCCCCCTGTCTTTAGCCATTTCCTATTGGCTAAAACGCCAAAAGAAACCTTGAATAGTACGGAGCCCATGGCTTTTTTCTACGTTGATTCGTAGAGAGAAGAAGTGTAATGCTTGTTTATTTTGCGGACTAGCAAATGATCAATCATTAGATTTGGTTCGGGTCAAAACAAAAACAGATTCTATGAAACAATCTTATTATTTCTCATTCCTATTTTTCTTTCTTTTTGGAAGTCTGCTCCTGCAAGCGCAAGAAGATTCTTATTACGAGAAAGGAGTAAAGGCAGAAGCAGCTAATGAATATGCAGAGGCCTTTGCTTTCTATACCTTGGCCATTGATGAAAATCCGAATAATGAAATCTATTATATTGCAAGAGGTGATTTAGTCAGTAGTCTAAGGGTCGACAATAAAACCATCCACCAGAAAGTCAATTTTCACGCTTACGAAGAAGCTCAAAAAGATTATAACATGGCGCTCGAATTGGCACCAAGTAGTTATATGGCTTATATGAGTCGCGGCACCTTGTATTATAATTATCACAAATTGGATAAAGCTCGTTCAGATTTTGATAATGCCGTAAAGCAAGCTTATTATAGAAAAGATAAGGTCTTTGCTTTAGGGGCCAGAGGAAGTGTGAAATTTAAGCTGAATGAAGTTGATGGTGCTTTGTTTGATTTGGAAAAAGCTTTGAAACTAGAGGAAACCAATACCTATGTACTCAATGAATTGGGATATATTTATCTACGACTTAAAAAATACGAAATTGCAGAAGGTTATTATCAAAGAATCTTAGATCTGTATCCTGGTCATAGCGTAGCGAGTTCCAATATTGGTTTTGCTAAGTTGAAAGGAAAAAAATATGAGGAAGCTTTGGCGATCTTTAATAAGGCCATCGAATTGAAACCGGAGAAAGGTTTATTGTATAGCAATCGGGCTTTGGTTTATCATCACCTTGGAAGCACGGAAGAGGCACTCGCAGATGTCAATTATTCGCTCCAGTTATTTCCTGGAAATTCTTATGCCTTGTATGTTCGGGCTTTGATTCATTTGTCTTTTGGAGAAAAAGACCTCGCTTGCGAAGATTTATTCCTGGCCAAAGAATTGGGCTACACGGTAGAATATGGCCATGAAGTGATTGATTTGCTGATGATGCATTGTATGGAGGTGAATAAAAAGAGAGTAGGAGGGCATTAGGCGTTTTACCAAATATAAACAGGAGCAATCCCGGATTTTCTTTTTGAAAGTTCGGGATTGTTTTTTGGGAATAAATACTCCTAGAAGCGCAGCTCAAGAATTTTGCACAACTTCTAAAACAGAAACCTGACTTTTAAAATTTACTAGCAAGATTTTTATTACTAAATGCCCTATCTTTAAAAGAAAAAATATGAAAGCCCGTTTACTCACCTCCGTTGTTTTTCTCTTGCTGTTTGTTGCTTCCGAAGCTCAGAACCTTATTCGAGAAAGCTTGGCATTAGTGGAATCTAATCAATACCAACAAGTTATCGAATACCAATATGACGAAGAAGGTCGAAAAATAGAAGCACTCACCCAAACTTGGGACGAAGAGAATAAGGCGTTTTTCCAAAATAAGAAATGGCAATGTTCTTATGACAAGGGAAACCTAAAATCGGAATCTCGTTTTACGAGAAAGACCATGGAAGAGGCTTGGCAAAATAGGTATAGTCGGCAAATAGCGTATGATGAAGCGGGATGTTTACAAAGCGTGGAAATTTCTAGATATTTTCCGGGGTTTGGGTATGAAGAATCCTTTATCAATTATGAGAATGAATTTGCTTGTAGTTTTCCGTGGAGAGGAGAAACAGAACGATTTTTTGATGAGGGAGCTTATACCGTGACCAGAAAGATAAAAGACGATATCGAAATAGAAACTCTTACCGCTTGGTCGGATAATACCTTTTACCGAGAACGTAGCTATAATAGCAAGGGGCTTTTGGTGTACGATTATGATCGGTGGATTTTTTCTAGTGGAAAAGGTGCTTTAAGAGAACTAGAATATGATGAATATGATAATTGCATCAGCGAAAAGCGTTATACCGAACGCGAATTAGGGGTCTTTGACTTAGTCGCAAAAACTTATTATGAAAACCGTTATGAAAATGATCGACTAGTAGAAACCATTAGCCGTTATTTTTTTGAGACGGAAGAACCCTATGCCATTGCTCGAAATGAATACAAGTACTATTGCGATGGATTGTTAAAAAGCGATACTAAGTTCTATAATGATGCAGAAGAATCTACCACTACCTACGAATACGATCAGGGAACAAATTGTGAGTCAGAAGAAGAACTAGATCTGTACATTTATCCCAATCCACACACCGATTATTTTATCATCGAAAGCAATGGTTTAGCCTTTGAAAATACCATCGTTAATATTTATAGCCTTGACGGCCGTCTGGTGGATCGTCAAGAAATTCCTGAAAGATTATTGCAGTTGAAAATTGAAACGCCTGTTGCGGTAGCTAATGCACTTGCTCCGGTAAGCGAAGAGTTTTTAATCGTCCAAGTTATTTCTAAAGGGAAAAGTTTCTCTGAGAAGATTCTAAGATTTAAGTAAAACAAGTTCTATCTAAAATCTCCATCGTTTACGGTGAAGGTGCAATTTTCTACTGATCTACCCGCTCCACTATGGATGCTCCTAAACCAATTCCCAGGATTCATTGGATTTATGGACAGGGATAAACTCAGATTATTACTGACCTCGATTTCAATGGATTCGATATCATAGGTACAATCATAATCATCGGCTACAGTTTCATCCGGATAGTTTTGAGTAAATATAATTTCCTTCTTTTTAGCAGGTACTAGAATGATTTCCGTTGTAGAAAGATCTGCCATTTGGAGTCTAACGGTAAGGTCATCTGAAGATTTGTTGTCAATAATTTTCCTAATGGTGGTTCCTTTCTTACAAGCAGCAAAAGAGAAGATTAAAACGAAGAAGATGAGATAATGAGATTTTTTCATGGCTTTTATGGATTAAACGATTCTAACTAATGTTTATTGAGTTGGTAGAAGCTAAAATTTCGGGTCTTGTTTCGAATCTAGTTTTTTATAAACCCTTTTCCCCCTAATTTTGTTTGGAGAAAATAAGCCTGTTAAATAGGCTTCGCAAAAGCGCCAAACCATGCCAACAGATTTACTGCAAACTTATCAAGCCAGCGATTTTCGAAAACAAGGACACGCATTAGTCGACCTTTTGGCCGATTATCTGGAAGAGGTACAAACTTCAACCGAAAGTAAAGTTTTGCCTTGGCAAACGCCGCAAGATAATTATGATTTTTGGAATAATTATCAATTTCAATCCCCCGCCCAATTTTTTGAGGAAGTATTAAAAGCTTCCATGCATATCCACCATCCACATTATGTAGGACATCAGGTATCTCCGGCATTGCCTTCCTCGGCACTTTCTGGCTTGTTGACTTCCTTTCTAAAAAATGGTTCTGGCGTCTACGAGATGGCCCCCGTTGGTGGCGTGATCGAAAGAATTGTGGCGGAAGAATTGGCTCGATACATTGGCTACGAGGATAGCGCAGCAGGGATCATGACCTCCGGTGGAACCTTAGCCAACCTGACCGCACTACTGACCGCCCGCCAAGAAATGGGCACTGGCGATATCTGGAATGATGGTTTATCTAAAAACTTGGATCTGGCAATTATGGTCTCCGGCGAATCGCACTATTGTATTGATCGAGCGGTGCGGATCATGGGCTTGGGCGCGAAGGGTATTGTGAAAATTCCCTTGGGCGAAAATTTTAGAGTTGATCCGAATGCCTTGGAAGCCACTTATGAAAAAGCGACTGCTGAGGGCAAAAGAATTTTTGCCATCGTAGGCAATGCTTGTGGAACCGCTACCGGATCACATGATGATCTAGTCGCATTGGGTGATTTTGCCAAAGCAAAAAACATATGGTTTCACGCGGATGCTGCCCATGGAGGTGCCGCTCTTTTTTCCAAAAAATACCAACACCTACTCGCTGGGATCGACCAAGCAGATTCTGTAGTCATCGACTGCCATAAGATGATGCTCACTGCAGGACTAGCGACCGCCTTGGTGTACAAAGAAGGCAAAAAAAGCTATCGTACTTTTCAGATGAAAGCCCAATACCTCTTCGAAGAAGCCGAAACTCAAGATTGGTCTAATAATGCCAAACGGACTTTTGAATGTACCAAGTTTATGACCGCCCTGAACACCTTTATGGCCATCAAACAATATGGCCCTGAGCTGTTCGAATCTTATGTGGATCATACTTATGATCTAGCCCGAGCTTTTTATAAAATACTAAAAGCGGATGCTGATTTTAAAACCATCCATGAGCCAGAATCGAATATTGTTTGTTTTAGATATATTTCTCCTGAGGTATCAGAAGATCAATTGCAGGTGCTCAATCGAAGGATTAGGGAAGAGATTATTCAGTCGGGTAAATTTTACTTGGTTCAAACGACTATTGAGGGGAAATTATATTTGCGAGTTTCGATTATGAATCCGCATACGGACTTGGTGGTTTTGCAAAATTTGTTGGAAGAGATTAGGGGAGTGGCACAAGTGCAATTGGTTTAGATCAGAATCCTGAAATATGTGATTAGAAGGTTGATTTAGAATATGCAAAATATCTATCTTGTAAAAAGTAAGAGAACAGGTTCACCCATAGTTATCTTTATCAGAATCCTGAATGTACTTTTTATATAATCCTCTTCTGTACTTCAGTATTTGTCCTTCCTATTTTTTAGATTCCAATTTCCTTTTCTCTTTGAGGATACATTTCCTCTTCTATTTATGCTCGGTTTAAAGATCAGTGGAAGCCAGCCTTTTGGAGATGTCCTCCACTGATCTTT
>CAYQRA010000439.1:0-6065 GCA_964419315.1 uncultured Saprospiraceae bacterium
GAAAGATTTTCTAAATACCCAGCATCTAAATTATTATGGAAGTGTAAAATTCACCAAACATTTTTGCGAATATTTTAGCAATACTTTGAACTAGTTTTGATATTGGACTTTTTTAGCCAAATGCTTTTGACAGATTTGAATAATTCTCACGCCAGCCTGATCATCAATAAGGTTTTGAGCAGACTCATGGATGGCCAATAGCTGTTCGCGATTTTCATACAAAGATACAATCTTTGTATTTAAATCGTCCAATGCCTCGTCACTTAAAATCCCTCCATAAAAACAAGCGCCTTTTTCCTCTGGTTCCTGAAGTAGAAAGTAAGAACTTTCTTTATCGACGATATTAATCGCAGGAAGTCCAGCATAAATCGCTTCATAACTGGTGATGCCGCCAGGCAAAATAGCAAGGACACAATTACTCAAAATATGCCACATCGATTGGTTGGTCTTGGCTAGAATGATTTCGTGGGTACTGTCCTTTTTAATTTCCTGAATCAGGTCATCATAGGAATGGCCATAGCCCTCCCCAAGCATTACCCAAAAGGTAGCAGGGATACTACAGCGTTTCAAACTCCTTAAAAACCGAAGCGTTTTATTAGGCGCATCTCCACCACCCATCGAAATGGCAATTGGGAAATTTACCCGATCTAGATTGGCTTGATAAATAACAGAATTGATCTTGGTACAATTCGCTTGGATTAAAGTGTATTCCAAGCCAAGGTATTTATGGATAGAAAGTTCTTCGTATTCTGGACGGATGTATCGAGTTCGATTGAATAGAATATCGACCTCCGGCATGTGATCAAAAATCGGAGAAAGGGAAATACAAAGCGTACTTTTTTTCTTGACGGCTGCAAATATTTTTGGTGCAAGATGGATGGTGTCAAAAAAAGCAAGATCGTACTTTTCCGCAAAGGGAAGTTCTGCTCCTTCTTCAAAATGACTAACCGGAAAGGGAAGTCCCTGTAGCAAATTATGTACAAGGCGATCACCGATCACGAAAAAATTTATTTCAATATCTTTTAGTTCTTTAGAAATCGCTTGCGCAAAAGTTCGGCTGCGAATCAAATGTCCCATTCCAATATGGGCAGAGGCTTTACAAAGGATGAGTATTTTCATCTGGTTAAAATTTTTCTGCAATTAGAAATAGGCAGAAAAATTTCTGCACATAGCTAATCGCTTCGCTCGATTCCTAGTATTTTTTAATCATAGCTAAGAGCATGATTAAAAAATACTAGGATCGTTTCAGTTGTCTAAGAATCTAAAGACTCTAGGCTAAAGGCCTGATGTTGTTCAATTGTCTTTTTTACTTTTTTACCAATGACCAATTCGAATTCATCGGCATGCATCAGCCCTTCGGGCCTAACGATGAGTACGTCTTCATCTTTAACGACTTCTCCCGCCTGTAAAGTACGAGCCGCATATAGCGATCGACGCGCTCTTTTCCTAACATAGATTTCTTTTTCGCCTAATTTTACACTAGGTCTGGTCAAAGCTTTGGCCGCCTGTTGGAGTTCGTCTACATACTGCGTAAAGCCTTCTTGTTCCATGGCATAAGCATGGTCAAATCCTTTTTGGGTACGATCTAAGGTGAAATGCTTTTCAAAATATCGAGCCCCTTTTACCATTGCCATCGAAGCCGCAATACTATTTCCAGTATGATCTGAAAACCCAACCTCAAAACCAAAGGCGGTTTTTAAAGTATCAATAAAGCCAACATTTGCTTGCTCCAAAGTGGCCGGATAAACCGATACACAATGTAATAAGATGATGTCGTCAAAATTCATTTTATTCAAGGCATTGACTGATTTTTCTACATCCGAAAGGCTAGACATTCCGGTGGAGATAATCATCTTTTTTCCGCGCTCTGCGACTTCTTTTAAAAAGCGGATATTATTGAGGTCACAAGAAGCGATTTTGATATAAGGCGGATCAAAGTTCATTAATAAATCCAAGCCGCGCGTATCAAAAACGGAAGAGGTGAAGGCAATGCCTTTTTCCTTCGCATAGGCAGCTAATTCATGGTATTCTTCATCTTGCAACATCGAGTCTTGGCGGATCTTGATGACTTCTTTGATGTCGTAGTGACCATACCAATATTCTCCGGGGAGGTAAAGGCCATAGGGATAGATGATTTGAAACTTGACGGAATCGGCACCGGATTCTTGGGCAACGTCAACTAGGTTTTTGGCCGTGGCCAAATCGCCGTTGTGGTTGGTTCCTGCTTCGGCAATGATATGAATATCGGTGTGGGTGGAATTCTTAGACATTTCTATAGATAAATTTCGCGGTAATAATACTTGACTTAGTAAGTAGAAGGGGAGTTAGAAAAACAACCTCAAAGTTTTAATGATTGATACTTTGAGGTTGTTTTTAGAATGCTAGGATACTTTTACGCCACTCTTTTGGTAGCTTCCGGTATCCTTGTATTGATTAACCATTTTAGAAAAGTGATCAAAGTTTTGGACAATGGTATTTCGGTTTTGCGCCCAAAGACCGCCTTGTAAGACTTCTTTGCGTTGGCTTAATTCCTCCATGCGATCCATGCGATTACTCACTTCTTCTACGACATTGTCTTTAAGCATATTAATATTCCATTCGTCCATGCCAATGGTCTCCAACATACTGAGTGCTCTTTGGTCATAGCTGATTTTGATCGTAGGAATATCGAAGGCCACACAAGGAATAAAAGAGTGCAATCGGTAAGTAATATTTAATCGCGTATTGCGGAGCAAAGTCAAATAGGTGTAGACATCCTCGGTGTAGACATAACCCACATCTTGGAAGGTCGCTGCGAAAGGGATATCTCGGTGGTCATGACAAAGAATCTTGATTTTTTGATAGCCTCTGCTGCGTAGCAATTTGATCATTTCTTCCATCTCTCCTTTTACCTGATATTGGTAATTGGTTGGGACACTCATTAGCGAAGGAGTACGGATAGAGATCAGCGCATCGGTTTTGTCTTCTTCATTAATTGGAACAAGGTGCTGTGGCATTTCATTGATGAAAAGCGTAGGGCAACCGCCGCAAATGGTATCACAGCCAATGCTTTTTAGATAAGCTTCAGTCGCTAGATCTCTCGACATAGAAATATCTGCGCGCTTGTTGACCAATTGTAAGTTTCCATCCGTCATGGTATCTGTACGAGATACAAACTGCAAAGACTTATTATAAACCTTTCCTCTGGATACGGAGAAAATCATCATGGGGACTTCCAATGCTTTGAGCGCGGTTGGATTGATTTCTAATTCTCCATTTTCATATAAATTTCCTCCCCCGATAATCAGGCCATGGCCAAACTGGTTGATTTCATAAACCGTTTTAGCGCTGATTCCGGCCTTTCCGTGGGATTCATATTTGCTCGTAGCTGGTAAAGAAATAATGTTGACATTTTCTTTGAAGGCATTGCGCACGAAGTGCTTTAATCCAACGAAGATGGCATCATTACCAATGTTAAAGCCTTTGGGGCGAATACAATATAAATTGATCATGTGTTGAAGGTGTTTTTATATAAATTGACTAATTCAGAGAATTCAGGTTTTTGATTTTTGGGAAACAAGGCCAATAATTTTTCTATGTTTTCTTTATCTTCTGGTGTATCTACTACCAATCGAATCTGATGGTCATTGCCTTGAGTATATTTTATTTTATGTACTTTGAATTGATCAATGTGATCATAGAAATAGCTCGTTAGATGCTCTCGATAATGAGCCGATAATAATTGAGGCAAATGCGACAAATAAAAAGAAGCTTTCATTACCTCAATACTTACCCCATATGGAAATGCCCTCGGCAGCAGGTTCGTTACAAAATCAATATTTGCATCTTCTATTTTGGAGAAGGCTGCGACCAAATCTTGGTGTGGTAAAAATGGACTATCTCCATTAATCCTAGCAAATGCCTCCAATTCAAACTTT
Organism: uncultured Saprospiraceae bacterium; assembly: GCA_964419315.1. Lineage (GTDB taxonomy): Bacteria > Bacteroidota > Bacteroidia > Chitinophagales > Saprospiraceae > CALLVY01. Next base: position 3,918 of record CAYQRA010000439.1, read on the forward strand.
TCGATACAAGCAGCAACTCTTCCTGCCACATTGTTCAAATCTCCTCTAAATACATCAATTCCTTTTTCTTTAGCAATATTTGCGAGCGGATCATCAATAGATCGATCCGTTGTAGCAAGAATTGGCTTTATTTCGGGAATATCAAGTAATGCATCAATACTCCATTCAATTAAACGCTTTCCACCTAATTTTGTTACTGCTTTTCGGGGAAAACGACTAGAATCCATCCGAGCTAGAATTATGGCTGCTTTCTTCAATAGACTTTATTCTAAAATTGTTAAATCGATATTGATTATCTCTGTTTTAGCTCTTTGTTCGTTAATAGTTGCATATTTGCCAAAATGCTAGAAAGAGCCTTGGTTCACTTGATTATTAATTAGAAAATATCGAAACCAAGTACGGGCTTTGCTCGTTCGTCTATTGGCTAGAAAACCGAAAAATTAAAAAAATAAAGACACGAAAATAGTAATAATTGGTAAACTATTCATTAAAATTAACCCTAATGTATGCGGATAGGCTTAGTTATTTAGTGCGAATTACAGATCCTTTCCAAAATCAAATTTTATTAGCAAATACAGCTCTATTGGATAGAAATTATAAAATCATCAATGGGAATAATTAGAAGACAAAGTATCAAACATAGCCTAGTCTCTGTCTTTGCAATTCTGATCGGTAGCATCAATATGCTCTATATTTATCCATCCTTCTTGACGATTGAAGAGCTGGGCTTGATCCGCTACATCATTGATGCTTCTATAGCCATTTCCCCTTTTGTATTACTGGGAAGTTCCTCGCTCTCCACAAGGTTTTATCCCACTTTTGAGAATCAGGGGGTGGGACATAATGGATTTCTCAAACTGCTGCTTAGTATCGCAGGGTTTGGTTTTTTGCTTTTCTTTCTACTTTATTTTGCTTTGGAAGACTATCTGCCAGTTTTGCTGATAGAAAATCGAGTATATATCTTACCCTTGGCCTCAATCATGGGGCTGTTGATGTTGTTCACCGGATATATCAGCAATTTTAAACGAATTGTTGTTCCTGTAATCTTTAATAACCTTTGGGTCAAAATCGGTGTGCCGATTTTAGTGATTTTGTATTACAGAGAACTGATTACCATCGAATTGCTTAGTCTGGGGATCGTGATGGTCTATGCTTTGGCATTACTTGGGCTGATGGGTTATACCCGTACGTTAGGACAATTATTTTTACGTAGCAAAGTAAAATTTAAAAGAACTGGGTTAAAAAAGGAACTTTTGGTTTATGCAATGTTTGGTTTACTAGGCGGTGTCGGGACGGTTTTTGCGACCCAAATTGATAAACTAATGGTCGCTTCCATGATTAATTTGAGTAGTAATGGTATTTATTCTATGGCGGTTTTTGTTGGGGGAGTGATTGGTGTGCCGGCTGTGGCACTTAAAAGCATTGCGGCTCCCATTATCTCTAGTTCTTGGGAAAAAAACGATATCGCCGCAATCGATGATTTATACTCCCGTTCTTCCATCAATCTGTTGGCTGTTGGCTGTCTAATCTTGCTCGGGATTTGGAGTTCTATCGACGACCTGTTTTTATTGATGCCCAAAGGAGATCAATTTGCGATAGGTAAATATGTGATCTTGGTTTTAGGCTTGGCCAAAATTATTGATATGGCGGCGAGTATCAATAGCATTATTATCGCCCATTCCAAGTTTTTCCGTTTTAACCTCTACGCCCTTTTATTCCTGGCCGTATTCAATGTCGTCACCAATTGGCTTTTGATTCCACATTATCAGATCCTTGGAGCGGCTTTGGCAACGGCGCTATCCGTTTTTCTATTTAATCTGCTGAAACTAGTTTTCATCAAATACCGATTCAATCTCCAACCTTTTAGTTATAAAACCTTGGTTCTTTTTGCACTTTCCTTGTTTATTTGGTTTTTAGCCAGTCTTATTCCTAGTACAGGTATTCCGTTGGTTAATATTATTATCCGTTCTCTTTTTATTCTCTTAGTCTACGGTTTTTCCTTTCTTGGATTGAATATCTCTTCAGATGTCAATGCCTATGTCTCTGATTTATGGCAAAAAATAGCGGGTAAGTAACGATCAAAGAATAAGTTGCGCATTTTGGCAAGGGAATTTTTAGTCAAGACGAGTTGAAAAACGTAGGCATAGC
>CAYQRA010000440.1:0-6045 GCA_964419315.1 uncultured Saprospiraceae bacterium
TTTTGGGGAAGCCAATGGGGAGATACAGGCTCTTGTTGATCCTGGATCTGGGTCGGCACCTTATTCCTATATTTGGGATATTGGTATTGTGACCCCAACACCCGTAGTCACAGGATTGGCCGCTGGTACCTATTGTGTTACTATTACAGATGCATTTAATTGTATGGCTTCTGGTTGCGCTGTAATTGTAGAGCCGCCTTTGCTGCAAGTTGATCTTTTTACAATCGATCCTACAATGGGGAATAATGGGATTATAGAGACCACTGTATTTGGTGGGACCCCACCTTATATCTATTTATGGTCAACTGGGGAAGTTACTGCATCCATCAATAATTTACCAGCAGGTTCTTATACCCTCACGGTTATAGATGCAAACGGTTGTACAACACTCAATAATATTGTTTTACAAAGTTCGCAAATTGATGCCATGGTAACAAATGTAGATTGCAATGGTGCAAATACGGGAGCGATTGAATTGGATTTGCTTGCGACCATCGTACTTCCGGTTACCTTTAGCTGGACAGGACCAGGTGGCTTTTCTTCTACTGAACAAAATATCGATAACCTTGTCGCAGGAACTTATACGGTCGAAGTTATAGATGGGAATATGGAAGTAACGACCCTCAGTATAGTGGTATTGGAAAGCCCACAACTTTTTGCGGTTTTAGATACTCCAATTTTTTGTCATGGTGATCCGTTGATGGCTAATGTAATTGTTACCGGAGGTACTGCTCCTTATACTTTCGACTGGGGAGGATTCGATCCCAATGATTTACCAGAAGGACCTTTTTCTGTAACCATTACAGATGCCTTGGGCTGCGAATTTGTTGAAAATGGTATTGTAACGGAACCTACTCCTATAGAAATTACCTACACGGTCAGTAATTCAACTTGTAATCAATCAAATGGCTGTATTGACGCGACGGTGACGGGAGGAACCCCAGGATACACCTTCACTTGGTCTAATGGCACCACTACTCCAACTATTTGTGGTCTCGCACCGGGTACTTATGATTTGACGGTAAATGATTCTAATGGCTGTGGAGTGTCCAAAGAAGTAACTGTTTTGGAAATTGGTGGTCCTATTGTAGACATGACTGGTAGCCCGGTTGTTTGTGATATGGAAGGCTTTATCAATGTACAAGTTACGGGTTCTGTTCCCTTATTTTTTGAGTGGTCAGATGATGCAAATATTACGACCCAAAATAGAACCGACTTAGGTCCTGGTCTTTATACCCTAACCGTTATCGATGTCAATAATTGCCAAACCGTTTCCAACTTTTTAATAGAGTCATCTATTCAATTAGAATTATCTAGCATGACCACAGACTGTGATAGTACCGGTGGAAGTGCAACAGTGGTTGTTACGGGGGGCGCAACTAATCCAACCTACGCTTGGAGTAATAGCGAGACTACGGCAAGTATCCTAAACCTTTCTCCTGGAGGCTATTCCGTTACCGTAACGGACCCTGGTCCGGGTTGTCGAAGACATGAAAACGTGATTGTTGCTTTAGATTCTTCCTGCTTTGTAAGCATTTCTGGAACCGTATATCTAGAGCAGGTTAATCAAGATTGTATACCAGATGCCGGAGCAATCGGAGCAGGAGGCGTTTTGGTGACACTCGATAATGGCCATAGTACTTTCACGGATAGCGATGGCAATTATTTCTTTAATGAAGAACCCGGAATCTATGCCGTATCAATGGTCGCTAATAACCCTCAATATGATGCCCTTTGTGCTGGACCAATTACGGTCGACGTTTCGGCTACCTTGAGTAGTTCAGAGGATAATGACTTTTTTGTAGAATATGCTATTGATAAAGATCTTAAGATTTACGTCAATAAAGGAAATGCCCGTCCTGGTTTTACACAGTTTATTCAGATTTGCGTTTGGAATTATGGAGATTCCCCCGCAGATGGAATACTTACTTTTATGCATGATCCCATCCAAGAATTTGTGAGTGCTTCTCCAACAGAAGATAGTTATGATCTAGCCACTCAAACCATTACTTGGAATTTTACAAATCTGGCTCCCGGTGCAGTAAAAGTATTTTACCCCAAAGTAAAATTAGACCCGACCGTTGCACTTGGAACTCCATTGAATCTGAATTTTGAAGTAACACCGATTATTGGAGATGAATCGCCTTGGAATAACACCATTCATTGCCCGATGTTGGTCACTGGGTCTTATGATCCAAATGACAAGGCGGTGACGCCCGGTATGGGAGACTTTGGAACCATCTATGCGATGGATACTTTGCTGACTTATCGCATTCGTTTTCAGAATACAGGAACCGATACCGCATTTACGGTAGTTGTTAAAGATACCCTAGAAATGGGACTGGATTTGGAAACCTTGGTGCCTGGGCCGTCGAGTCATGATTATAAACTGACTGTAGAAGACGAAAGAACTTTAGTCTTTACGTTCGACAATATTATGTTACCTGATAGTTTTGTCAATGAACCCGCTTCGAATGGATTCGTATTTTTTGACATTCGGCCAATTGAAGGGACTACTTATGGGACGGTAATTGAAAATTCTGCCGCGATTTATTTTGATTTCAATCAGCCCATCATCACCAATACAGCTACGACGACCTTTGACCTAATGGTCAATACCCAAGATCCAGCGGATTTTGCATTGCCATTGCAGGTTCAGCCCAATCCATCATCAGGAGACTTCCTTCTTTCTTATTCTCTGGAAGAAGCTCAAATCGTTTGGATTGATATTTACGATATGCAAGGAAGATTTATTTCCACTTTACAGCAAAATCAAAAGCTACCAGCAGGTCAGCACCAATTGTTGATCCCCGATCATGAACTCCCCCGAGGTGTTTATTTATTGAGAATTGAGACCGATCAAAAGTTACAAGGAATTAGTAAATTGATCAAACTGGATTAAATCTTATTTTATCGAGGACTTAATCTGAATCAAATATTGCAAATCAATTTAGTGCATAAGCATCCCGAATTTTGGAATTGTCCAGAATTCGGGTTCTTTTTTGAGGATAAGCCATTGTTACAACAAATGCTTCTGGAATTTCTTCGAAAAAGTGTAATGGAATTAAAAAGAAACATTATTCATCTTTGCAATAGATAAGAGACTAAACCATACTATTAAGCCCCAATCAACTAATGCCATGAAAACTACGGAATATTTTGAATTAGAGTAAAGGGTACCCCTTTATATAACTATCAAATAATCATTTTTTGCTAATGTTAATTGGAGGTTTTGTTGCAACAAAACCTCCTTTTTAATTGCAAAAAAGATAGATTTTTTTGCAACAAAAAAATATTAAAAAGAAATTTAAGTCAATTCTTAGTTTTCAGAAAACAAACAAAAATATTATTTTTTATATTAAATATTATTTATATATTTACGAACAATTTTATACCACTTTAAGGGTATTTTTAACAAGCATCTAACGTAAAAGAGCCTTGAATTTGCAAGTTTGAAATAATGCCCTTAAGTTTGGATCAACAAAAACAAAAGAACCTACATATCAACAAAATTGCTCTTGTTTTTTTCAGTAGAGCAATCACTACAACAAATTATAATCTCAGAGCCTTTCTATTTATAGAGAGGCTTTTTTTATTTGAAATGGATTAAGAAAACTATCTTTGAGAAAATACTTGAGATAAATGCAAGATTCAAATTTAAGTTCCCAAGAGATGGCGCGTTATGCGCGACACTTGGCCATTCCTGAATTTAATCTGGAAGGGCAGCAAAAGCTTAAGGCCAGTAAGGTCTTAGTAATCGGCTCTGGTGGTTTGGGAAGTCCAGTTTTATTGTATTTGGCCGCTGCGGGAGTTGGGCATATTGGTATTGTTGATTTTGATGTGGTAGAAGATAGTAATTTGCAAAGACAGGTTTTATTTACGGTGGAGGATGTAGGAAAGTCTAAAGCCAAAACTGCGGCCGCCCGAATAAAAAAATTAAATCCCTTTATCCAAGTCACCGCTTACGATACCGCTTTCACAAAGGAGAATGCACTCGATCTAGTAGCGGATTATGATGTAGTTGCCGATGGCACCGATAATTTTCCAACCCGATACCTCGTCAATGATGCTTGTGTACTTATGGGAAAGACGAATGTCTATGCCTCCATTTTTCGCTTTGAAGGACAGGTTTCCGTTTTTAATCTCAAAAATGCAGATGGTAGTTTTGGTCCAAATTATCGAGACCTCTTTCCTGAGCCACCTCCTCCAGGCTTGGTTCCCAATTGTGCAGAAGGTGGGGTTTTAGGAGTATTACCCGGTATCATTGGTAGTATCCAAGCTTCCGAAGTTATTAAGGTGATCACCGGAGTGGGAGAAAGTTTATCCGGAAGATTATTTTTACTAGATGCTTCTAGCTTTGTTACCCGTACCCTGAAAGTTTCGAAAAATCCAGCTACCAAAATCGACAAGTTAATTGATTATGAATTATTTTGTGGGGTGGGAGCCATCAGCGAGACACCATTGCAATCAGTCAATGTTCAGGAGCTAAAAAACATGATCGATCAAGGAGTAGACTTTCAATTGATTGATGTTCGAGAAGCCTATGAATACGATATTGCCAATTTGCAAGGAGAAAGAATCCTTTTGGATAATATACTAGCAGAAGAAACAAAAATTGATCGCAACAAAAAAGTTATTCTCCATTGTCGCAGTGGCAAGCGCAGCGCTGATGCCATTCGGCAATTGCAAAAATTAGAACCCTTCCAGAATTTGTACAATCTAACGGGTGGTATCCTCGCTTGGGCTAAAGAAATAGATCCAAGCATGCCGATCTACTAAGGTCTATTCCTTGTCTCGCAAAACCTAAAAATAATACAAGCTTAACCACACATGCAATAAATTCATCAACTCCACAGTTTTATCCATTGTAAATTTGATTCCCTGTTTTATCCAAACAACAGGGGCGACGACCTACCAACTGACAAATAAAATTTACCAACAAAATCCAATACCCTATACCTGAACTTTACGTGAATTCGAATTAAGCGTATCTCAAAATATGCTTCACTAAATCGCCAAAAAAATGAGAATCGTATTCACCGTAATACTCTCGAGTTTTCTACTCGGAGTACCACCCCTTATTGCCCAAAATGATCGTGCGAGTCAACGCGCTCAGGAAGTTTTAGAACACTTGTCCGAAGCGGACCAAGATGGTTTTTCCATGCTACCCAATAGCAGCGAACTGGTAGCCGTAAAAATCGATAATAAAAATTTGCGCATTCAATTAAGAATTCCTCCAAGTTTTTTAATGACCGAATTTGACGATGAAATTCACGAGGAAATAGTCGAACATTTTGCTTCCTCCTTCGCAGATTTTACCTTCCAAAAAATCGACTTAGAAGCGGCCAATGCCACGGGTAATTTTCAAGCACTTTCTGAGTTTCTACCAGCGCATTCTTGGGGGCCAATGGACTTGGCCAGTAATGATGATCCATTACCTTATCAGCAAGGCTTTTACAATCGAAAAGGACATCCCCTAAAAAATGCAGCGCAGGCAAGTGGATACCTAGATGATAAAACGGTTTGGCTAAGTGCAGGACACGGTTGGAAATATGATTTCCGGCGAAAAACCTTTAAAACACAAAGGCATAATTCACATGGTTTGGTCGAGGACTTTACAACCATTGAAGGGGTCAATTATCATTTGCTCAAATACCTTTATCAAGCTGGAGCCAATGTTTGGACGGTACGAGAGCGAGATATGAATACCCAAGAAGTGATTGTCGATAATGATCAAAAGGCACCTTATTATAAAGAAAGCGGAGCTTGGTCTAAAAGCAAAACCAATGGCCTAAATGGCAAATCTTATCGTTATGCCATCAGCACAAAAAAAGCGACGGCTGCTGCTCATTTTACACCTGACATTCCGAAGTCTGGGATGTATTGGGTTTCGGTTTATTATGTGAATGGAGGCAATCGTTCTGTAGATACTCGCTATAAAATAGTTCATGCAGGTGGAGAATCAATGGTCAGCATCAACCAAGAAGTCCACGGAAAAACATGGGTGTATTTAGGGCAGTTTTATTTTGAAAAAGGAAAGCAAGG
>CAYQRA010000441.1:0-6018 GCA_964419315.1 uncultured Saprospiraceae bacterium
TCAAAAATTGCGGCTTGAATTGAAAAATGTGGATTTTCGTTCAATTCAAGGCGTCAAAATCGAAGCGAGCCCGCGCTATGTTAGATTTTTACAACACAGAAGTGGGCGGAAAGACTCTTTCGCAATCAAGTAAGTAGTTTTTAAACAACTTCAATAGCTAAAGAGAATAAAAAGTTCCATTTCATTTGGATTTCATCGCGGATTTGAGCTTTAAACCTTTTACTTTTGAATCTATATTTAAAATTGCATAAAAGAGAAAGGGGAAAATTCTTGAGTTTAAGCTAGGTTTTTCCTAATTTTATGAACAAGAGAATCTCAACTTTTCACTTTTTAGCCTAGATAAACACACTTCCAAGCCAATAAAATGTAGATTAAATCTACAAAACAGCACAATTACAAAACATTTTAACCAAATTTTTAGGTAAAACTTACAACTTTTTATTTGATAGAAACGTAGAAGGCAAGAGGCAGAGTCAATACATTGTACATTTTAGATATTTGTTATTCTCTATTAAAAGCACTTTGCTGATCCCTTCCCCAAAATAAACTCTTTTGTACTTGCTCAGGCAATCACCTACCCGAGACCGTTAATTTAAACTGAACTATTTGATTTTTTGATTCTATAAAAATTCATTCTGCTTTTGCGGAATGTTAATTTAGTAGTTAATGAACATTATTATTTCTTTCGGCAAAACTATGATTTCATGAAAAAACGGACATTTACATTACAAAACACTAACTCACAAAATAAAAGGTTTAGGATACCCATTCTAAATTACCTTTTACTTTTAGGGGTTTTTCTATTTTCAGGACTTAGTCTTGAGGCACAAACTCCTTTTAACTGTGATCCTATTTTATACCAGGTTATCTCTGGTCAATTAAACAGTTTTGATCCTGCAACAAGTTCTTACATGCCAATTGGGCCAATGAATGAACCTTATAACTCGATTGGTTATAATACGGAGGATGACTTTATCTACGGTATAAAAGATTCTTCTAGAGACCTCGTAAAAATTGATGCCAATGGAAACTTACAAAACCTTGGATTGGTAGCTGGCCTACCCGCTGGTAGCTTTGCTGGTGACTTTGATTTAAATGGTAATTTATATGTAGTTAAATCCAACAGACTATATAAAATTGATGTTTCTGCTACTCCATTGTCTGCACAAGTAGTTGCTATTACTGGTGCCACATTTACTGTCGCAGATCTTTCTTTCAACATTGTGGATAATCAGATTTATGCTGCAAGAGCTGGAGGTAATACTCTTTTTAGATTAGACCCAACTACTGGAGTGCTTACGATTTTATCTTTGTCGGGGCCAATCAATGGTACTTCTGGTGCTTTTGGAGCTGTATGGACAAATAATGCTGGTACTTTATATGTTTCCAATAATAATTCAGGTGATATTTTTGAAATTGATGTCAATACTGCTGTTTCTAAGTTTATAGCTCAAGGAACTCCAACAAATAATAACGATGGAGCGAGTTGTCCAATTTCTGGGACTTCACTAACAGAAGATAATCCAGCAGCTTGTTCTGATGGAATTGACAATGATGGTGACGGTCTTATTGATTGCCTAGATCCAGATTGTAACTGTTCTCCAATGGATTGTACCAATTCAAACCTTGGTGTTCTTTTAGCTCCTCAACCTTCTTATACCACTTGTGCGGTAAGTAGCAATGGAGTCCTTGATGCCATCGCCTTCAATGGCGAACCGGGCTACACCTACCTTTGGAGCAATGGACAAACTGGTGTTTCTGCAACAGGACTAGATGTAGGAACTTATTCCGTAACCGTCACAGATACAAAAGGATGTACTGCTGAAGCTACTGGTACGGTAGAATTACATCCTGAAGGAATTTGGCTAATGACCTCTACTACAAGCGCCTGTGCAAATACTGGAACGGCCACTGTATCCGCAATGCTCGGTACAGCTCCCTACACTTATTTGTGGAGTAATGGACAAACTACTAAAGAAGCGACCGGCCTTGCGATTGGAAGTCACTCTGTAACCGTTACAGATGCACTTGGATGTCAGGCTGTTGCCTTTGTAGATATTCTCCCTGGAGCAACTATTTCTTTATTTACTACTGCTAGTTATGAAACTTGTACGGGAAGTAACGATGCTACAGCTACCGTAATTGCTTCTGGTGGTGTAGCTCCTTATTCTTACCTATGGAGTGATGGACAAACCACTGATATCGCTGTTGGTCTTGGTATCGGAACTTATGGAGTAACCGTAACGGACGCCAATGGTTGTTCTGCTGAAACAACCCAAGTTGTTGAACTTTCTCCAGAAGGTATTTGGATTATGCTTTCTAGCACCGATGCTGATTGTGGCGTAAATAATGGTACCGCATATGTTGGTGTAATGACTGGTGTACCTCCTTATACTTTCCTATGGAATGATCCTGCCATGCAAACTATTCCTGACCCTAGTGGCTTGGCCCCCGGAACTTACACCGTAGTCGTTACGGATTCCAACGGTTGTACTGCAATGGGTTCTGTTACTATAGGTAGCAATGGTACGCAACTTTCGGTTACGATTTCTTCTACCAATGAAGATTGTAATACTTTAGGTACTGCCACCGCTAATGTTGCTAATGGATCTGGTAGCTATTCTTACTCTTGGAGTAATGGAGGAACTACCCAAATGATTTCTAACCTAAGTGCTGATTCTTATACCGTAGACGTTACCGATAATAGTACTGGATGTTTTGGATCTGCAATGGTAACCATCATCAATGAATGTAATACGACTTGTGTAGCGGATGCTGGAAATCTCACTCCAAATACGATCAACTCTTGCGTAACCGCAGGAACAAGCGTTGACCTTAGCGCAGTACATACCACTGGAAATGTTCCTGCTGGATTCCAAACTGTTTATGTTTTGACGACTGGCGCTGGACTAGTTATACAATCCACCAATTCTATTCCTGACTTTACCGTATCAGGTTCTGGCTTGTATACCATTCATACTTTAGTTTACGATCCAGCAACTTTGGATCTTAGTACTATCGTTCCAGGGGTAACTACTGGCTTTGATGTCAATAGCTTATTGATCCAAGGTGGAGGGACTATCTGTGCTTCTTTAGATGTAGCTGGCGCACCTTTCAACTTATTTGACAACCCAACTGCTTCCATCAATGGTCCTTATACCATCTGTCCTGGAGGAATGGTACAATTAACTGCCAACACTACAGGAAACGGTCTTACTTATATTTGGACTGCTTCTAACGGAACAATTGATAATCCATCAAGTGCTGCACCAAATTATACGATGATGGCACCGGGTACTTATACAATCACCCTAAACATCGTTGATAATAATGGTTGTACTGCAACTGCAACAAGTACCGTAACAGTGAATGATAGTCCAAATGTGGATATTCTTCCTGCCAATGCTTCGGTATGTGTAGGTCAATCTATTGATCTCTCTACGAATCCTTCTGGCCCTGGATTTACTTACCTATGGACTGCTAGCGCTGGAACATTCAATGATGCAACAAGTGCAACACCTACTTATACCATGATGATGCCAGGTACTTATACCATCACAGTGGAGGTTTCTGATGGAAATGGTTGTGCTGGAACGGGAACTACTCAAGTAACAATTTCTCCTTCTCCAACGGTGGAAATTATCCCAAGTAATTCTTCAACTTGTGCCGGAAATTCTATCGACTTCTCTACCACAACTAGTGGAACAGGATTAACTTATTCTTGGACTGCAACTGGCGGTTCATTTGATGATCCTACTAGTGCGAACCCATCTTATACCATGATGATGCCGGGTACTTACACCATCACAGTAGAAGTTTCTGATGGAAGTGGATGTAACGCAACCGCTTCTACAGATGTTACGATTACCTCAACTCCTAGTGTAAGCATTACTCCTTCTGGAAACCCTTCCGTTTGTGTTGGAGAGTCTATCGTAGTTGGAGCAAGTGCAAGTGGAGGTGCGGCTCCGTATACCTATAGCTGGAGCGCAACTGCTGGTTCTTTCGATGATCCTACAAGTGCGACACCTACCTACACGATGATGATGCCCGGTACTTATACCTTAACAGTAGATGTTACCGATGCTAATGGATGTACAGCTTCTGCTACAACTGATGTAACTGTTAACGCAGCCCCCACAGTAAGCATTAGCCCACTAGATCAATCTTCTTGTGGTCCTGCCTCTATTGACTTTACTGCTAACGCTATGTCAAGCAATGGCCCGATTACTTATGCTTGGACTGCCACCGGAGGTTCTTTCACGGATCCAACTAGTGCAACTCCAACTTATAATATGATGATGCCAGGTGTTTATACCATTTCTGTAACCGTAAGTGATGGAACGGGTTGTGATGCAACCGCTTCTACTCAAGTTACTATTTTTGGTGCCCCTGATGTGAGCATCTCTCCTTCTGGAAACCAATCCATCTGTCCTGGCGAATCTGTTTCATTGAATGCAAGTGCCCTTAACGGTACAGCACCATATAGCTATAGCTGGACGGCTACGGGAGGTTCTTTTGATGATGCCAGTAGTGCATCACCAAGTTATACCATGATGATGCCAGGTACTTATACTTTAACGGTTGAAGTTACCGATGCTAATGGATGTACGGATAGTGCTACTCTTGATGTTACCGTTAATCCGGCTCCAACGGTAAGCATTAGCCCTCAAGATCAATCGTCTTGTGGTCCTGCTTCTGTAGACTTTACTGCAATGGCAACGGGTACTGGCCCAATTAGCTACCTATGGTCTGCCACAGGCGGTGCCTTTAGCGATGCAGCTAGTGCAACACCTACTTATACCATGATGATGCCTGGTACTTATACGATTAGCGTAGAAGTTACAGATGGCAATGGTTGTTCTACAAGTGCCTCTACTACGGTCACGGTCAATCCTGAGATCACTTCTTGTTCTGCAAGTGTTACTTCAAGTTACTTTGAAGGTGCAGACATTAGTACTCGTGGTGGATCGGATGGTTCTGCTTCGGCAAGTGTAGTTGGAGGAACAGCTCCATTTACTTACTTATGGAGTGATGGTCAGACGACGCAAGAAGCAACCGGCTTAAGTGCTGGAACTTATGAAGTGACTATTTCTGATGCTGGTGGATGTAGCTGTGTAGCGACTGTAACCTTGATGGATCCAGCTAAACTTGGAAATTATGTATGGGAAGATATTGATCAGGATGGAATTCAAGATCCAAATGAGCCTGCTATTGAAGGCGTTAAGGTAACTTTAAATGGTACAACAACTGCTGCGAATATTCCAGTTATGCGAATGCTATTTACTGATGCCAATGGAATGTACATGTTTGATGGTTTATTACCAGGAACCTATAAAGTAACTTTTGAAACACCAACTGGTTATTCTCCAACTAGACCAAATTTTGGAGCAGACGATACAGTTGATAGTGACGCTGACCCAGCAATGGGAGGAATGACGCAGATGGTTACATTGGGAGCTGGAGATTATGATCCAACTTTGGATGCAGGTTACTACTTGTGTAGCAATATTGGAGATTATGTTTGGTATGATGAAAACCATGATGGAATTCAAGATCCAACGGAAATGGGTGTTGAAGGAGTGCAGGTCAAATTATTGATGGCTGGACCTGATGGTGTATTCTGTACGCCTGATGATGTTTTAAAAGCAGAAACTACAACTGGCGCTAATGGCGAATACCTATTGACTTGTGTTACTCCTGGAGAGTATATCATTTCTTTTATGAACCTTCCTACAGATTGGACCTTCTCTGATGCTAATCAAGGTGGAGATGACTCATTGGATAGCGATGCAGATCCTGCTACAGGAAAAACAGATCCTTTCACCGTAACTTATGGTCAACCTGATGATTTGACTTTTGATGCAGGTATCCGTCCAATCTGTGATCAGTTCTTTGGTGGTGGTGGTGAAATCTCAATTGGACAACAACCTTGTATCTGTCCAGGTGAAATGCCTAATCCAATCATCAATATCATTGCTCCATCTGGAGGTTCTGGACCAATCGAATACATGTGGATGT
>CAYQRA010000442.1:0-6016 GCA_964419315.1 uncultured Saprospiraceae bacterium
TTGTACAAACGTGTAACGATTCTGATCCTTGTACGATCAATGATATGGAAACGGTCGATGCGATTGACAATACGATCGTCTGTATTCCCTGTGCGGGCACTCCGATTGCTTCTTGTGTAAATACGATTGTACAAAGCTGTAGTGATGGCGATCCCTGTACCATCAATGATATGGAAACCGTCGACGCTTGCGATAATACGATCGTCTGTGTTCCCTGTGCGGGAACTCCAATTGCTTCTTGTGTAAATACAATTGTACAAACTTGTAGTGATGGTGATCCCTGTACTATCAATGATATGGAAACCGTCGATGCTTGCGATAATTCGATAGTTTGTGTTCCCTGTGCGGGCACGCCAATCGCTTCCTGTACAAATACTATAGTACAAACCTGTAGTGATGGCGATCCCTGTACGATCAATGATATGGAGACGGTCGATGCTTGCGATAATTCGATAGTTTGTATTCCTTGCCAAGGAGTAGTGATCGATTGTTCGACTGGTCCAAGTACAGTACAAGCTTGTGATGATGGCAATCCGAATACCTATGATGATCAGGAAACAATCTTAGATTGTAACGGTACAGTTTGTATTCCTTGCTTAGGAACCACCTGTAATATAATTGCTTTTATCCAAGATCCGATTAGTCCATTGAATTGTCAGAGTTTGAATAATGGATTTGTTTTAGAGGGCTTGGGATCTTCCGTTGGAACAAGTATCAAATACCAATGGGAATTTGATAATATGATCATTGGAAATGATTTGACCATAGAGGTTTTTGAAGAAGGGACTTATACTTTTGTAGTGATAGATACGCTGAGTGCTTGTTTTAATTCCTATGAAATCGACTTGACGATACCAGTGATTGATCTCAATCCGCAAATGGAAATAACAGGAGAAAGCTGTCCCGGACAAGCGGATGGAAGTATTGTGATTGAGACCGTCATCGGTGGTCAAGCTCCTTATTTGTATGCGTTAAATTCCAATGCTTTTGAAATGCTCAATCAATTTTCAAACCTTTCGCCAGGCACTTATACTTTGACGATTCAGGATGCAGATGGCTGTGAATCAGTAACGGAATTTGAGATTGCTGCTTCGGCTGCTTTAGAATTAGAACTCGGGACAGATAAATATATTGACTTAGGAGATAGTATTCCACTTTTTGTTACGACTAATTTAAGAGCGGATAGTATCCTTTGGGAGATGGAGGAAAGTTTGAATTGTGTGGATTGTTTGGAGCCTGTCGTACGACCGTTTTTCCAGACGACTTACTCCCTGACGATAATAGATGTTAATGGTTGTCGCTTGAGTGATCAGGTGACGGTCTATGTTGATAAAACCAAACAATTATTCATCCCTAATGTCTTCTCTCCCAATGGAGATGGAGTCAATGATAATTTAGTGGTCTTTGGAGGTTCGGATGTTAATCTTATTCGCAATTTTAGAGTATATGATCGTTGGGGAGCGACTTTATACCTCGCCAATAATTTTGTTCCAAATAATTCTCAAATAGGTTGGGATGGAACTTTCCAAGGAGAAGAAGTGAATCCCGGAATTTATGTCTATACCGCAGAAGTAGAATTTGTGGATGGTCGAGTGGAAGTACTTAGCGGTGACTTGTTGATTGTGAAATAGGTTTGCTGGTAGGGGAGAGAAACTAGTTTTCTCCCCTACACAAACCAGTCCAAATAATTGCTGTAAAAGACCTATCCGTTTCAAGTTAGATTCCGATTCTAGAAACACTTTTTAGTCGAGATAGGTTTTATGATTTTCTAAAGAAATTTTTAGGTGTTGCAAATTGTAAACACCTTTGTTTTTTCAATAGCACTAAAACAAGGTAGGTTTCGGGTAATCAATTTTACCCTATATTCAAATCCGTAAGTCGCTTGAATGCTAGGGAAAATAGTGGTCAAATTTAGGATGCCGACTTGACCGTTGGTAAAACAATTCGTTGTTCCATAACAACCCATCATTTGCCAAGCTGCATTAGGAGTATTAATAGGGCGCTGTTCTATTTCTATAGAATAAGAATCTTCGTTGGTAGAAGCGGTTCCATTTAATAATATATCTTCGCTATTACAAAAATTTACAACTATATCTCCAGTGGATGTTTCAAAATGAAAATCACTAGTTGTACTGCCCGCTGTTTGACTGGAATACTTGGCAACAAAAACATCCATATTTACATTTGATTTGGCACTTTCAATAAAGGTATTTTGAGGACTTGGGTCATAATCAATACTGCCATTAAATCCGCCTGAAATATAAGCCGTACATTGTATGACATCAAGGCTCAACAAGCCAATGCTACCCGCGGCAGAAACGGGATCGTTATTAAGTGGAGAGTTACTTTGTAATTGACCTAGATTATTATAGACATTGATAAACATCCCTGTATTATTCACTGCAGCAATGTATATTTCGTCATTATTATCTTCAATCCCAATTCCTCCTCCTGTTTCCTTCATTCTACCATCGAATACTTGTACCCATCTAAAATTTCCAACGGCATCTAAACTATTCAAAAACAACTTATTCAAAGGGCCAGCACTTTGGATAGAGGTACCTGCATTGGGATCAAAATCACATTGGTTGGAATATTCTCCTAAAACATAAACATGGTCATTATTACCTACTGCAAGCTTTGTTGCGATATCCTGTCCTGGACCAACAAAGGCTTTAACCCATACGACTTGATTGGTATTGGGATTTATTTTTTGGACAAAACAATCTCGCTTAGTTGAACTGTCTTCATAATAACCGATTGAATAGATAAAGCCTTGACCACTATATTCTATATCTAAAGCTTTGTTTAATTCTGGAATGGTTGGATAATTGACCCACTGATAATATCCATTACTATTTAATTTCATGATAAATAGATTTTCTTTATTGGACACAATATTAAATTGAATCGAGGGACTAAAATTATTGTCAAAAACAGCATGGCTCAAATAGTAACCACTTAGATAGATATTTCCTGAATCGTCAAGAGTAATTCCGGTTCCAATCAAATCAGATGAAGAACTATTACTTGGCCAAGTTCTCACCCAAATAAAATTACCATTTGTATCTAATTTCAACAGATATAGTTCTTTACGTCCCACAGCTGTTCTGTTTTGGGGATTACTAAAACTTGCACTGAAATTTACAGTACCGGAGTAATAACCAGTCACATAAATATTGCCTTGCCCATCTATTTCTACATCTTTTGCTTCTTCATTGTCTGATCCTCCTATTGTTTTTACCCAAAGTAGACTTCCACTAGCATCTAGTTTTTGTATGTAAATATCTGAGTTGCCATTGGATGTTTTATTCAGAACAGTGGCTTGATCTGGATCAAAATCTAAGGTGTTTAAGAATCTTCCAACATTAACCGTATTGTTTTGATCATCAACTTTGATAGACGTACTTATGTTGACCGTTGTTGTTAGAGAATTAGGATTGGGTTCGTAATTTTGGATGACCCAGTCAAAATTTAGGTGATTATTGCACGCGGGTAGTAGGAAAATTAGAGGGAGGAATAGGATGATTTTTTTCATTATTTGGGGGCTTGTTTTGTCGTTTAGCTTGTTTGTAACTTAATTGTTATACTTTATTTTTCTATAACCTAAAAAACTGTGCCATTCTTTTTGAACAACTTCTATAATAGAATAATTCTTTTGCCGCCCACCATCACCTAGCTTTGAAAAATAGTAAGAAGTTGTTTGAAAAGTCGTGATGAAATTATTGATAAGTGCCTGCCTTTGCCGGCCGGCCGCTATAGCGGCCGGGCAGCCTGGAATTCAATGACTTGCAAAAAAAATCATCTATCTATTTTAAAACAACTTCGTTTAGTAGGTTTTTATTTGTCTAATCTTTAGAGCTTTCACATTGTTCATATTAAATATTTAAAAAATATATTAAAATTAAATTGTTTATCACAACAAAATAAAAACATTCCCGTAAATATAATACGAACAGAAAAATTATTGCCCATTTTTGATAAAGGACAACTTAAAACTAAAACGACTTCTTTACTTTCCTTAGCTCGTTTCATGTGTTATAATTTTTTTATTTTCTCCTGAAAAGGAGTAAAACCTCTAAGATAAAAAAAGCGAAATCATAATTCATTAATCAATTTATTCAATGCTTGATCTATTCAAGTATTGTAATAAGTTTATTGATGTTAAGTTTTATTTTCTACAAAGCTTGTCATAAGCTTCTGTGGATTGGAACTATATTTTTTTGGAAAGACACGTCCCTAAAAAAGGGATAATTATATTCTATAAACCCAATGAGATGTTCTAAGTTATTGGTATCCAACGAATACTTTTAACGACCAATATTTTTTTTAATAGACCAAATAGTAAATAGCTTGCTTGGAATTGTCGATAACAGATTCAGAGATTTGTTGACCTCCACTTTTGTTGTTTACCACTGTTTATAATTTGAGATTTGCATCAAGCTGCTCCCTAGTTTTCTTAAAAAAAGAAATTAGTTGCAGTCCGTATTCTATCCTAGCTTCCGCTAATGATGGAGCAAATTCTTGATGCCTGTTCTGAAAATATTTTTTGCCAAGTGAACGGTGTACTTAGTCTGATTTTTATATACCCAAAATAAAACAGTCCGCTATGTTAGTAAGACCCTTTATGTGTATCCTTTTTTTATTCCTGAGTAGCTTTTCCCTACTGGGAAAAGCGATTTATTATGAAGTTGAAAACAAAGGTACTTATGTGGAAAAGGAATTGGCTTATTGTGTGCCGAGCTCTACTACTCCTTGGAATGATCATATAACTGGCATTGCTATTGGAACGATCAATAATAATCCTCAAACTAATGTGGATTCAGATGCTCCTCCTCCTCAGGGATTTGGAGACTATACGAATTTAAGTACCGATCTGACCATTGGGAATTCGGAAATAATTACAGTAAATATTCAGTTTTCGGAATACGTTATTGGGACTGGTTTTTTTTCACTTTGGGTTGATTTGAATGGGGATCAGGATTTTGATGATGCTGGGGAGTTACTAATAGATAATAGCTATACTTTAATAGGTACTGATCCAAATATCTTCAATATAAGCCCAAATATTACGATTCCTTCTTCAGCTACCCCCGGACCTACAAGGATGAGACTAATCGTAAAAAGAGACAATACCACTCCTCCAACACCCTGTGAATCTGGTTTTTTAGGGGAAGTAGAAGACTATACGGTCAACCTGATCAATAGCGGTTCCGATACGACTCCTCCAACGCCCACACTTACTGGTCCAACGACCACTTCCGGCGACTACGATATTAATATTGCCTTTGACGAAGATGTTACCAGCCCTCCCTTAGTCACAGATTTTACCATCATTAATGGTACGGTAAATTCGATTTCTAACCTTGGAGGATCTGCAAGTAATTATTCCGCTAATATTTCTCCACTCAATGCGGGAGATGTCAGCGTGACCTTAAACGCCAATGCAGTTCAAGATGCTGCGGGTAATGGAAATGTGATTTCTAATACCCATGTTTGTGAGTATATTATTTCCCCGCTTACTCTAGCATTAACGTCCTCTCCGGAAAGTGCGGTAGGCGCCAATGACGCCACCATAACGGTACTCGAAAGTGGTGGCCTCCCTCCCTATACTTACGATTGGGCACACCTTCCCGGCGCCAATGATCCTTCTGATCTGACGGGCCTTTCCTCCGGTACTTATTCTTTAACCCTGACCGACAATATTGGAACAACGGCTACCGCTAGCGAAACGATAAACGTAGCTGGTCCAACAGGAAACCTAATCGACTTATCTATCACTATGATCGTAGACGATTATAGTGCAGATGCTTTTGAAAACAGAACCTATACCATCAAAGTAAGAAATGATAAGTTAGGGACTGCTGGGGATGTAAAATTATTGATTCCACTTGATCCGAATGAGTTAATACTACAAGTAGGAAATCCTCCAGTTACTACCGCAGGAACTTATGATGAGAATACTGGGATCTGGGATGTTGGGTCGGTTGATTTTGGGACCACTCAAACATTGCAA
>CAYQRA010000443.1:0-6016 GCA_964419315.1 uncultured Saprospiraceae bacterium
AAGAACAACTCAACATAACCTGTCACGACTTATGTATACACGATAGCTGCCGGCAAAGGCAGGGCTTTCCAACGCAGTATTAGCACAAAAAATTCCGTCACAAATCGAAATGTTATTATTTGACTTTTTCATAATCCCCCTTCCCTTTAACATTCTTGATAGACTTATTCCGATTGTTTGATAGGAAGAAGACAGAGCTTTTTTCTTATTTACAGCATTATTCGGTTAAATTTGTTTCCTAACGATCTCGATAAACTAACTAAGAACGCTATGTTTCGATTTGGTATCTCTCTTTGTTTTTTTATAGCGCTTTCCTTTCAGGTTCAGGCGCTACACATCATCGGTGGAGAGATGACCTATACCTGTAATGCTCCTGGGCAATATTCTTTTAGGATGAAGGTCTATAGAGACTGTCAAGGAGGAGGAGCCAGTTTTGATAATCCAGCTAGGATTGCGGTTTATAGAGGCAATGATCCCCTTCCATTTACTACCCGGCAAGTCACGAGTCCAGTTATTAATTCTCTAGATCCACAAGATAATAATCCCTGTGTCGATATTCCGCCCAATGTTTGTGTACAAGAAGGGATATATGATTGGCCTTTGAGCCTTCCCATTTCTAGCGAACCTTATTATGTAGTTTACCAACGTTGTTGTCGAAATACCACGATTAATAATATCGAAAATCCAGGAGGCTCCGGCTCTACCTATGGGGTAGAAATAAAACCCTTAGCCCAAACCCTGTGCAATAATTCTCCAGTCTTCAATGATTTTCCACCTCCAATTATTTGTGTCAATCAAGCCTTGAATTTTGATCACAGTGCAGTTGATCCAGATGGGGATGATTTGGTTTATGAATTCTGTAGCCCTTTGCTGGGAGGAAGTCAGGGACAACCCGTACCCAATCCGGCAGCTCCACCACCGTATGATCCGGTTATTTTTCGAGTACCAGATTTTACCGAACTCAAGCCTGTCGGGGGAAATCCCGTGGTAGCCATCAATAGTACAACTGGATTGATTACTGGAACGCCTACTAACCAAGGACAATATGTGGTAGGTATCTGTGTGTCAGAATATCGCAACGGACAGTTGCTTAGTCAGATCCAAAGAGATTTTCAATTTAATATCACTTTCTGTGAACCACAGGTGAATGCAGATTTGGATGGGGTAGATGCAGGCGAAGCCATCGAATACAATCTATGCGGAGATACGCTCATTAATTTTATCAATGAGAGTACTGATGTTGCTTTTATTCAAGAATATCTTTGGTTATTTGATTTGCCAGGACAAACCAATCCACTTGCCTTTAATACCAGAGATGTAACGATGACTTTTCCCGGTCCGGGAAATTATGGAGGTTTAATGATTTTAAATCCTGGTTCGCTTTGCACTGATACTGCTTTGATAAAAGTAAATATTACGCCAGATTTTACACCGGATTTTATATCCGTTTATGATACTTGTGTCGTCAGTGCTGTGGAATTTTTTGATGCCACAACTCAAGCTCCCGCCTTGGAGATTTCAAATTGGGAATGGAGTTTTGGCGATGGAGAGACGTCCAATTTGCCCAATCCAGTGCATGAGTATACAGATCCTGGAATCTACGTTGTGAGTCTAACCATGAACGATTCGATTGGTTGTACCGAGAGTTTTAGTCGGCAGTTAGGTTGGTTTCCGGCACCACCAGTTATTATTTTTGAGCCCAGTCGCTTTATTGGTTGCCCCGGCGAAGAAATTACTTTTACCAATCTTTCTTTTCCTATAGATGATACCTATGACATCAATTGGGATTTTGGTGATGGTCAGCCCGATTCAGTGATCAGTCCGACTCACACTTTTAACGATCCCGGATTATACACTATTTTTGTAGAAATTACTTCTCCTTTCAACTGTTATATTGCGGATACTTTTCCCAATTGGATTGACATTGACTCTCTGCCAATTGCTGATTTTACTTGGACGCCAATGTTTGATGTCAATAATTTTGCCCCCACTGTTCAATTTGAAGATCGCTCTATTAGAGCGGTAGATTGGGAATGGGAATTTGGTGATTCTTGGGAAACAATTGGTCCCAATCCAAGCTATACTTTCCCCGATACGGGCCAATATGAAGTTCAATTGATCGTCACTCATCCCTATCTTTGTCAAGATACGAGCGTCCAAATTGTAGATGTCGTTCCCAAAGTCACTCATTTTATGCCCAATGCTTTTACGCCCAATGGCGATGGAAAAAATGAAGAATTTGGCCCCGAAGGCTTTTTTAGGGGGATTCGTAGCTACCAATTTGTGATCCTTGATCGCTGGGGAGGTCTGGTTTTTCAGACCGATAACCCCGAAGTGAAATGGAATGGCCGGACCGAAAATGTGGGCCGTTGGGCCAAGCAAGGTGTCTATACCTACCAGATTTCTTTTACAGGACCTAGAGGAAAACCTCATTTTTATCAAGGCTTTACGACCTTGATCAAGTGATATTTTTATATCCTCCTTTTGGCCTTTGCCTATCTCCTTGATTTTCAGCGACTTTGATGCTAATTAAGAGAAATGAAAAGAAGGATGTAATATTTGGGTTATTTTTAAATAAATCCTTATCTTTGCGTTCCGAAAATAGAGTTTAATACTCAGAACCTTACACAAAGTAAAATACCGTAAAAATGGATGCTGTAAAATTTGTTAAAGAGCAGAACGTAAAAGAAATTGACTACCCGGCTTTCCGCCCAGGTGATAATGTCAATATTAGTTATAAGATTGTTGAGGGCTCAAAAGAACGTATCCAGGTTTTTCGTGGAGACGTTATCCAGATCAAAGGAGAAGGAACCAATAAAACTTTTACTGTTAGAAAAATGTCTAACGGAGTAGGAGTAGAGCGTATTTTTCCTTTCGCTGCACCTGGAATTGTAGAAATTAAAATACTAAAACGTGGTAAAGTACGTCGCGCAAAATTATACTACCTCAGAGAATTGGTAGGAAAGAAAGCACGTATCAAAGAGCGTAAAAGAGCTGTTGTTAAGAAATAATAAGAGCTTCGCCTATAAAAAAGCCCTGATATCCATGATGTCAGGGCTTTTTTGGTATTGGATTAAAATAGGATTTCTTTGGAGCTTAAGTTTTAAAAGCTTTGCTGTACCTCATCAATATAATTTATTGATTTTTAACTGCCGTTTTCAATGAAAAACAGATTGTTCGTTACGACTTACAAGTCGTAAACGGATACAAAGTAGAGGTCTCTAGACCTCGAAGCTTAAATATTAGATGCTTACCAAATAATGATTTTAGGTCGGGAGACCTTCACTCAGATCCGCGTATTACCTTCAGGTAATAGCGAACAGATAGTGTTTACATTTTGGGTATGGTGTATTTTATAAGAGGAAAAAGATGTAGGTATTGGAAGTCTTCTCAAACTTCCGCGTTCTTCCTCGCCTGATGTTTATCTAGTCTTTTCTGCAAAGCATTGGCGATGAAAAAATCTACCAACCAGTAGGGAACAAGATTAAAGAGCAACCACTGCCCAAACTTTCCTTTGGTCACGATATATTTAGCACTAGGTCTTGACCGGTTGAGGGCTTTAAAAATTACTTGGGCGACTCGCCGTGCTGGAATACTTTTAGCCGCTGAGTTTTTGATCAGCTTTTCGGTCGACCGTAAAATTGGTTCATAATCAGAATCGGGATAGGTATTGGTTTGTGCAATGGCTTTTTGCCAAATAGGTGTTTGAATTGGCCCCGGTTGAATAGAAATAACCTGAATGCCGAAGATGGATAATTCCCGCCGCATCGCATCGCTAATAGCTTCCACCGCATATTTGGAAGCACAATAGGGCCCTAGAAAGGGCGCCGTAAAAAGCCCAGAAACAGAACTGATATTAAATACTTTTCCCGGATTTGATCGCTTTGGTAAAGTCGCTCCCAGCATTGGCAAAAATGCTTGACTAACTCGTACCAAACCCAATACATTGACATCCAATTGTTTTTCAAACTCTTGAAGGTCTACCAATTGAATGGGCCCCGAAACCGCAATTCCAGCATTATTGACCAAAGCAGAAAGACCCGCACCTGCTAAATGTTGTTCCACTTTTTTGGCAGCAACTTGGATGGATTCCATTGATCGGACATCAAAGACCAAAGGCAAAAATTGATCGCCCAATTGTTTTTGTAAAGCCTCCGCTTCTTCCTTTTTACGAACGCTTCCATATACAAAGTAACCCTGTTCTAAAAAAAATTGGGCAGTAGCCAATCCAATGCCACTAGAGACGCCAGTGATGAGTATATTTTTCATAGGTCTATTTTAATTTAGAGTCAAATGGAAATTTTAAGAGATTAAAGATGAGGAAAAAATTAGAAAGGAAGTTTCTATTTCGGCAAGCCAGTGGGTTTTGTCTATATTCGAAGAGCTTTCATCTAGCAAAGAAAACAATCTGCTAAAAATGGGGTTTAAGCCTAATAGTACAATTTCTAAATACATTTTGATATTCGTCTGATCAAATTATATACTTGAACCAATGAACATGCTCCGCTTATTACTGCCTTTAACGATCTTTTTCCTCTTTGATCTATATGTCTTTGAGGCGATCCGCTTGGTCTCTAGGACTTGGACAACCGCCGGTCAGTATCTGGGATATGGTCTTTATTGGGCAATACCTGTGCTCGCTATCATTCTTCTATTGAGTCGAATTTATCCCAATCTAATTCCTCGGAGTAAAAAAATATTTTCCCACCTTAGATCTACTGTTTTTATCGCTTACTTTGGTAAATTTTTGATGGCTGGAGTTTTGTTGCTTGATGACCTACGCCGGATGGTCTTATCGTTTATAGAAAGTGTTGGTGGAGGGCAAAACTTCCATTTAGATCGGTCCATGCTCAATGCAGAATTGGCACTCGCCATGGGATTGGTTCCTTTTGTTCTTTTGGTATACGGCATGATTCGCAATCCATACCGTTATAAAGTATTTCGAGAACAGGTTTTTATCAAAAACTTGCCAGAAGCCTTAAGAGGTTTGAGAATTGTGCAAATTTCAGATATCCATTCGGGAAGTTTTACCCAGCGAGAACCCGTCAAAGAATCCATTCGATTGATCAATGCTGAAAAACCAGACTTGGTTTTTTTTACAGGAGATTTGGTCAACTCAGCGGCTAGTGAAATGATTCCTTATATGGATATTTTTGATAAAATAGAATCTCGCTATGGGGTGTTTTCAATTTTGGGAAACCACGATTATGGCGATTACCATGCCTGGAAAACGCCAGAAGATAAGCGAGAAAACTTTCGACAATTGATACAAACCCATCGCGATTTAGGCTGGGATTTATTACTCAATGAAAATAGAATTTTGACCATCAATGGAGCGCAATTAGCCGTGATCGGAGTCGAAAACTATTCGGCCAGTTCTCGTTTTCACAAATATGGAGATTTATCAAAAGCGTATGCAGGGACGACGGATACCAATTTGAAATTACTCCTCAGTCATGATCCTAGCCATTGGGATGACGAAGTAATCAATAAGTACAAAGACATCGCTTTGACCTTTTCGGGCCACACACATGGGATGCAATTTGGAATTGAAATTCCTGGTTGGTGGAGTTGGAGTCCGATCAAATATATTTATAAAAATTGGGCTGGACTTTATCAGATTGATCAGCAATATTTATATGTCAATCGTGGTCTTGGATTTTTGGGCTATCCAGGACGAGTGGGAATTTTACCAGAGGTTACGGTGATTGATTTGGAAAAAGGCTAAGTCTAGATAAAAGCAAAGTCTATAGAAACATTCTATAGACTTTGCTGACTTATTCCAAACCATGCCAAGAAAAAGATTCATGGATGGTTTAGTGCTTTTGAATAAGCGAATTAATTAGAAGTTACATAAGGCACTCTACAGGTCTGGTGTACACTCCATCCACAACAGTCCCGTGGATTTGCATCAACATGGCAGACGATTGGCGTGTGATGTCTCAAAAGATAACCTCCTACAACTCTTACCCCACGAGATTGTGCCATTGCTTCCATCTCAGCGATATCATTAAAA
>CAYQRA010000444.1:0-6010 GCA_964419315.1 uncultured Saprospiraceae bacterium
GTAATATTGTCGTGGGTATCAAATCCATTGAGATACACAAAGAAGGTTTGATTGCTTACGCCCAATAAATCTCTAGCCGCAATCGTCTTAGCTACCATTCTCATATCTTGGGAAAAGCTATCGCCTGCAAAGCTGGTCCCCAGTGCTTGACTACTAGCGATCGCAGAACTAAATGCAATGGAATTATTCTTAGATCCGACTACCGTATTTTTATAAGCTTTTTCTAAAACATTCTGATAGCTTACATCCAGCAGATCATCTAAAGTTTGTCTTTTCAATTCTTCATAAAAATGAAATTGATCGGAGTTATTTACGGGGATACTTCCATTCGCTTTATTTTGAATGCTATAGGCTTCTACATTGGCACCTCGCTGAAAAATATTGCTGCCATTGAGAGAGATGTTCATGGAAATATCCTGATTGGAATTATTGGACTGTAGAATATCAGCCAGTCGTCCCCCCCAACCTAGGGCATTCCGATCTTGAGGGACGGAAGTTTGCCAGTGTTTTTGTTGGTCGGGGTGAGAAAAAAGTCCAAGTGGCGCTTCATTCGTTCCACCTTTAAAACCAGCTACGGTTGTGGGTTCTACCAAGGCACCGATGTTGGCTAGAAAAGCCAGATCCCCATTTTCAAAAAGCGTTTGTACTTTTGGCAAACTGGGATGAAGTCCATAATCTTTCCCGTCCGAATTGAGTGGATTGATTGCTAATAAATCCCCTTGCGGGATGGCCAAATTATTTCGCACTGCGGCGTATTCGGCATATTCTCCCGCACCTCTTGGAACCAACATATTGAAGCTGTCATTTCCTCCAGCCAATAATACACAGACCAAAGCTTTGTAATTATTATTGGTCTTCCCAATAATTTTAGAACTATTGGCGGCGGCCGCCGCATTGACCAATCCTAAATTAGTAATGCTTGACAAAAGTGTCGTAGCGCCAATCGAAGCACAGCCTTTTCCAAATTGGGTCAGGAAACTTCTTCTATTTAATCGTTTAGATCTTTTTGACATGAGAATTCTATTTAGTGCTGTTTAAAAAATAAAATCCTCTTTTGAGTTTTCCATTTTCCTTAAAACCACCTCCTTTTCAAGTCGTTAGGTATTTAAGGAAAATGAAAAACGTCGGATTTATTTTTTCAACGGTATTTGATTATAAGTTACAATGCAGAAAAAATGTTCGAACCACTTTGTCCATTACATTGCCAATTGATTTATTTAAGCAGGATATAATCTGGTGTAATCATGATATAATAGATCGCATCCCTCACCGCATTATCCGCAGTATAGTCTGGCAAATTAGCCACATTTAGATTGATGGTATTGGTGATGATATCGCGAACGGGAAGGGTCAATTGTCCATGACAAAGGATCAAATCTAGCCGATCCAATAGGCCGGATATTCCTGCAGTATTATAGGCATTGATTTCGTCTGTAAAATTGAAAGTCGGATTATCGTTGGTATTGATTACCATGGTAGTACCCGAAGCATCGGGAGCGGTGTAATTATAAAAAGGAATGACTTTCAGCGATTCTTCCAATAAATTAATGTAGTGCATGGCAGTAGTCGCATTGAGAATTTGAAATTCTGGCGACAACAAACCCGCTGGTTTTACAAAATCTTTTTCTGCATAAAAAGGACTGAAAAAATTGAAGACCGAAGGAGATTTAAAAAAGTCTTGTAAGATTCTATCATTGTGAGAATGGACATCGCGGAGATAATATTTCCCAGAAGGAGTCGTCAAATCAAAGGCCGTAAAAAGCTGGGTAATTCTTTCTAAAGGTTGACGTAATTTTCCCGCATTGAGATCACTGATCCATATTTCATCTCGCGCTTCCGGGTCGGTAAGGATCGCATGGATGACCGCTTTCATATCGCCTCTTATTCCTTGACCATTATTATTAAAAGCAGTGGCCACACGATTGATGTATTGCGGCGTAGGGTTTGATTTGACTAATTGTTGGATCAATCTCAGACCAATAAAGGGGCCAACGTTGGGATGATTATAAAGCACATCAATCGCTTGATTGATATCCGTCATTCCACTTTGTCCTGCAGGAATCACCGTACCATCGATCATGATTTTTTCTCCGGGCTCATGAAATTCCTCATACATGATCATCGGTAATTTTAGGTTGACGCGTCCGACATCTGTTCCAAAAGTATTGGGCGTACCCACGAGCTTTTGCCCGCCAGATAATCCTGTAAAAACTTTGGCCAATTCCTGAATATCAGCGATATCATAAGTGGGGATTTGCTTGCCATTGCCATCCAATTTATAACTGCCATTATTATTCAATTCATGCAAACCGATAGAAAAAAGTTGCATAATTTCTCGAGCATAATTTTCATCCGGAAGCGTCCCCAAGACCGGATCCGCTTTTCTGTTTTCATAATGGGAAAGATAAATCCCCATGGCAGGACTTAGGCTAACATCTAGAAGAATGTCTCGGAAATTCCCAAAAGCACCACTATACAGATTATCATAATAAGCGGCACTGATATTTCCCCGTTCAATCAAGACATCAATGCTTGGAGCGGTTACAAATATTTGACTTAAAGAAAAAGCCACTTTCTGTCGAAGCTTATCATCCGTTTCAAAAATTCGTTCATAAAAAGCATGTTGGAAAAATTCAAACTTAGGATTGGTTCCGGGAGCGATGGTGAGCGCTTCTTGGAATAGATCATCATAAGTATCAATAAAAGAATAAGGAGTCATCGCAAACTGCTCCTCTATCCAAGCATTGACTCCAATGTCTGCGAGGTGAGTAATGTCTTCATAATTATAGCCGAGTGAGGCTTGTGCTAGAAAACGCGACGAAAGATATTCATCGGTGATGATGGCCTTACCCGTCAGGGTATGAGCACCGGGCGTTGCGGGCGTTTCATCACTAGTCGTGACGCTCACTCCGACATCGTGTCCTTCGCCGATATAATCATTATAGATTTGAGCATTCGCTCCGTAATGGAAGCAGAGCAAAAAAATCGTCAGGGGAAATATTCCAAAACGAAATCTTTTTAGACCCTTCCTATACACAGCAAGGTATCGGTCTTGGAAGACAGAGCGACCAAGGGTATCCGTAATATGAAAAAACATATTAGCTAAATTTTCTTTTTTTAAATAAAGCAGTGAAAAGTTAGGTGTGTTGGGACAGTAAAAGGGAGGTTATTGGCAAAGTGGGAGGTAAATACAGTAGAGACTGCTTGTCGTAAAGGTTAATCTTAGTTTATTAAGCTCGCTAAAGATACCACAATTTATGAGATTCTTCAATGAGAAGCAATAAAATACAAAAATATAATATTGGAGTTTATTATTGGTGTGAAATGCGGGGCTACCTAAGGTTTAGTTTTTCATTTGATAATGCCATTAGAGGTGGAGACTCAAGAATATTAGAAGCTTTTTAACAGACTGTTCATTAAGAGTTAAAAGTCTATCGATACTCCACCTATTTTCCTCCTAAAAAATATGCGAAGTAGTTCTACGGAAATCGACCGAAGGGAGATTCATATAATAAATCGACCGAAGGGAGATTCATGTAATAAATCGACCGAAGGGAGATTCATGTAATAAATCGACCGAAGGGAGAACTTGTCCCCTACTTCCTGCGGGATTCACAAAGTAAATTTTGATAGAATATTTTTTCGAGAATTCTGAAAAATGCCTTCCAACGGTCTTCATTAAGGTAACCTTCTATAACAATTTATTTTCCAACTAGATTTATTGGAGGAAGAGCAGGAAAAAATCCCTAACTTAGTCTTTGTATATTCAAAATAAGTAGTAGGTGGTGATAAAACAGTTGCTTTATGAAGATGATGAAAACAGTTCTTTTCTTATTTACACTATTATTTTCAACTTTAATCTATCAAAGCTGTGTGGAACAGGTGGAGGCAGAATTTGATTTGCAAGCAGATATTATTTTTGTCGACGCTTATGCTTTGACAGAACCAGGTACTTCTTCTGTTACTATTTCAAAATCCGCTTTTGGGACTTACTCCAATTATAAGGTGCTTAACCTAAGTAATGCGCGTGTTAATATCGAAAACAGTAATACTGGTGAGCTTGTAACATTTTTAGAAGATAGTTCTGGAGTTTATAAAAGTCCTCCAAACTTTGCTGCTGCTATTGGGGAAGAGTGGAAATTGAATATTGAGCTTGCCAATGGTAAGAAAATAGAATCTCAAATCCAAACCGTAACGGCTCCCATATCCATAGATGACATTCAAACGACCTACGCTCCTGAGATTGAATTTGATCCTCAATTTGACCGATTTGTACCGGGGCATCGCTTGAGTATATCTTGGCAAGATCCCGCGGAGGAGGAAAATTTTTACCTCTGGAAATATAAAACTTTTGAACAACTCTTTGTCTGTAAAACTTGTCACAAAGGAGTTTTTCGAAATGGAGAATGTGTACCTACTGGCATCGCTTGGGGACCGAATTATTATAGTTATAAATGCCTCCCCCAATGTTGGCAAATAGAACTTGGAAAAGAATTACCTGTTTTTGATGATCGTCTAGAAGATGGAGCAAAAATCATAGACCGAGCAATTAGCATTTTTCCTTTTTATCGGCAAACCAATATTCTGATTGAAATCCAACAACTCTCTTTGGATAAAGCAGCTTACGAATACTTTAAAGTGATCAATAGTCAAATAGCGGAAAGTGAAGGATTGAATGCCCCGCCACCAGCAGCACTACTCGGCAATTTAATGAATCCAGAGGATCCTTCTGATTTGATATTAGGTCATTTTACGGCTGCTGGCGTTTCTACCAAAAGAGTATTCATCGACCGTTCTCGGATAGCAGAAAGTCCGGTATCTCCAAACGACCTTATTATCTTGGAGGATTGTATTGGTTGTCCGACCACTTTTCCCTGTGAAGAAAGTTCTACTCGAACGGCTATAAAACCCGTGGGTTGGCCTTGATAAAAATTAGAGAAAAGGGCTTAATGAAAAGAGGGGCAAAATAGGGGCTACCTTGAAGACGAACGTCCTTAACTTAGGCTAGTGATAAGAAAGGTAAAACGAATATTGAATATCCAGTCATCGAATATTGAATACTCAATTAGACTAAACAATCGTAAATCTATTCCCTGAGTTGATGACATTCATCTCGAAGGCAGCCCTTAAGTTAATCATGGACTTTATTCTTAGTAATTCTCCATTTAAAACAATCATGAAGAAAAAATATATTTTATTAATCTGTAGTTGCTTGATCGCCATTTATGGGCATTCCCAAAGTAAGGAACTCAGTATCCAAGTCAAAAAAAAGGATAGTTTTACAGCGCTAGAATATGCAAATATTTTTATCTCTCCTTGTTCCTGCGGAGGCACAACAGACCAAGATGGTGCCTTTAAAATAAATTTAGAAGAAAACGAATATCGCATCATTACTTCGATGATTGGTTTTGAAAATGACACGACCACGGTTTTTTTAAAGGAAAAAAAATCAATCGAAGTCCAACTCATTCCTACTGGCTATCAGTTAGAAGATGTTATTATTACCGCCGAACAAAACAAAGAAAATATAAACAGAACCATCATGGGGGTTCAGCAATTGTCTTCGGAAGAAATGAAATTATTACCGACGGCCATTGGAGAAGTAGATGTTTTGTCTAGCCTAACCATGTTGGCCGGTGTAGGTTCGGCAGGAGAAGCGAGTAATGGGCTTTCTGTTCGAGGAGGTTCCTTGGATCAAAATTTAGTTTTGATGGATTATGCGCCCATCTTTAACCCCACTCATTTGTTTGGGTTGTTTTCTATATTTACTCCCGAAGCGGTAGGTAGTGTAGATATTTATCGATCCAATATGCCAGCAAAATATGGGGGAAGAATTTCTTCCGTTGTTGATGTCAAAGTCAAAGATCCAAATGCAGAACAATTAAATTTATCTGGTGGAATTGGCTTTGCTTCTACCAGACTTTCCGCAGAAGCTCCGATCATCAAAAACAAATTAACGATTCTTGCCTCTACTCGATTTTTTTATAATGATTTTTTATTTTCAGCGATC
>CAYQRA010000445.1:0-5999 GCA_964419315.1 uncultured Saprospiraceae bacterium
AAACGGTAATTTCATCCATCAAGCCAACATAGCTTAAGCCCAGCATAATTTTTGCGTTTTCTTCTTCCCATGTAAATGGATCATTCACCTCTTTTACCATACCTTTCAACTGGCCATCTAGATATAATTTACAAACAGATTTATTGGTATTTATTTCCGAATAAGTAAGGACAATGTGTGTCCATTTTCCACCCTCAAAAGGAGGCTGCTTTACGGTAACGGTACGTTTTTTTACTTCCGTCTCATCATTTTTATTTTCTGGATTCCATACCTCTAAATCCCCCAGAACTCCTAATCTAAATTCTCTTGGCTCATCATCTGTAAAATCTACCCATAGGGCAGCGTCATCGAATCTAGTGTCTGTGAGGTTTATGGGGTCACAATACCCTGCTCCTAAATCTTTTTCCGGATCTAATTGTAACCAAAAGGAAAAACTACCACTCCATGATTCCGCACTATATCCTAAATTTTTATAGCCGCTAAAATAAATAACAGATCTGTTTTTCTTTTTAAAATGAAGCGCATCACCTACAAGCCCCATACCTTTGGCCAACAGAACATCTGGATGGTCTAAACCGGCTTTGGCTTTCTCCATTGATTTATAATTTTCTGCGGTATAGATTCGTGCATCTCCAACAGCGATATCTGCACTTGTTTTTTCATCAAAAGAACAGTAAAAAAGAATATGATCCTTTAATGGTTTGTTTTGCGAAAAAGCAAAATTTGCAAAAACTAAGAAGAAGAATATTAATTTAAAGAAACGCATATTTATATAAGTTTTAGTTCACTTCGTTTAAGAACCTTCCTGCGGAAGGCAGGCCTCCGGTGTCGGTTTGTCCAAGAACGTAAGTTTTTAATTTCCACAAAGCTATCCTTAATCGTTTCTCTTTGCCAGTAATTTAATTGAGGAATTTTGTGGGCATCATTGAAATATACTCAACTACAATTTATACCAAAGTAGCTTATCTTTGTTTTTATGGAGCTCA
Organism: uncultured Saprospiraceae bacterium; assembly: GCA_964419315.1. Taxonomy (GTDB): domain Bacteria; phylum Bacteroidota; class Bacteroidia; order Chitinophagales; family Saprospiraceae; genus CALLVY01. Next base: position 987 of record CAYQRA010000445.1, read on the forward strand.
AATATTTCAGATTGATAAAAACGATTGCAGAAGAAGGTAGTATTGCCAATTCTACGGAACGTCTCTTTTTAACTCAGTCCGCTTTAAGTCATCAATTACGGGAATTAGAAGAACGCTTAGGCTTTAAGGTATTTCACCGAACCAGAAATAAATGGGAATTAACTCAAGAAGGTACCGAACTCTACAAATTAGCCAATAAACTATTTCGTTCTATTGAGGAAGGTTTTAGTGCGATCAAAGACATTAAAGAAGGAGCAAAAGGCACGATTAAATTAAGTGCCGAATGTCAATCCTTTTTTCATTCCATCCCATCCTTTATCCAAAAAATGGGAGTACTATACCCAGAAATCAACATCGACATAAGTCTTGGAGCAAGCCATCAAACCATAGCACAAGTACTATCTGAGGACATAGACATTGCTATTGTAACCTCAGAACCGGAGTCGGAGGAATTATCCAGTATCCTTGTTTTTAAAGATGAAATTTTTGCACTTATACACCAAGAGCATCCACTAAATCAATTCGACTATCTAGAAGCCAGTCATTTTGCAAAGGTGCATTTGCTAATTAATTCTTTTCCACTAGAGGGCGTAGCGGTCTACGAACAATTTCTAAAGCCGAATAAAATAAATCCCATTAAAATTTCTGCGATTCCATTTACTGAAATCACCTTGTCCATGATCGATGCCAATATGGGAATGATGTGCGCTCCAAAATGGCAATTAAGCGCTTTCCAATTATCAAAAGAATTGGTATTTAAACGAATCGGGAAAAATGGTTTAAAACGCAAGCATTATTTAGTCGTAAAAAAACAACAAAGAAATAAAAAATACATCCACGACTTTATCTCTAGTTTCGAAGAAGATTTTTTGGAGGCGTAATTCCTTCTACTTACATCCCACTATATTGAGCGATAATTATTGTCCTTTTAAAAAAATTGGAGGAAAAAATCATGTTGAAGTGGAGTCAGATGCATACTCAGTATTGACAGCTAATCTTTGTAGGGAATTGTATTATTTCTTAATATTTACGGTTCTCTGACCACGGGGTTGGCCAGAGAACCATAAATATTTCCCCCCACAATCGCCCACCTCTCCCCTCCCTTATCCACCAATAAATTACAAGGCGCCACCCTAACAAACAAAACATCAATTGAACTTCTCCCTCTATCAAACGTTAAATTTTTATTCTCACGCAACGCATCTTAACTTTCTCTCATCTTAAACAGCAAATGACGAAACGAAACAATTACAAGTATTGCTTACTCGCTTTGTGTTTTACCTTGGCTTGTAGCAGTCAACCAAAAGAAAATAACCGTGAACTGGAAGTCCCTTCTCCCACAGCAGTAGCCGAAAAGCTTCCTGTTGTCCGTCAAGCCTCCCAGTCGATACCCGTTCCAATCCGTGATTTTGCGGGCTTGGAACACCTCTTGCACTTTGAAAACGATAGCACCTATGTCATCAATTTTTGGGCGACATGGTGCAAACCGTGTGTAGCAGAACTCCCCTATTTTGAACAATTGTGGGACGACTACCGAACTAAAAAATTCAAAGTCATTTTGATCAGTCTAGATTTTCCACAACAGATAGAAAAGAAACTGATCCCCTTTATGGAAAAACACCAATTGGAGTCTGAAGTATGGGTGCTCGATGACGCGGATGCCAATTCTTGGATCGACAAAGTAAGCCCCAAATGGTCGGGGTCGATTCCTGCTACCCTGGTATACACGCGTGATGCTCGCGAATTTCGGGAACAGTCTTTTGAGACTTATGAAGAGTTGAACGAGCTAATTGCCCCTTTTGTAAAAAACTAACCTTCTTTGACGCTTCTACATTGGATACCCACTAAAAGCAATTGCGCTTGTGGCCGACCATAAAGTCAAAGAATTCAATTTTTTTAAAACATTGAAAAAACTAAAAGATGAAAAAGATTTTTGAAATCACCTGTTTTATCGCCCTTTTTGCTTTTGTATTTACCGCTTGTTCTTCGAGCACTAGCGAAGCAGAGACTTCTCTGAGCAACGTACTCCAAGAAGAAGGAAAAACCATCAATGAAGCACCAGGTGCAAAAGCGATAACCGTCGCTAATGAAGATAATAAAACCAATGGTTATCAAATCGGCGATGTCGCTAAAGATTTTTCTTTAAAAGGAATAGATGACCAAGATCACTCTTTAGGAGAATTGAGTGAAGTAAAAGGCTATGTCGTTACTTTCACTTGTAACCATTGCCCTTATGCCGTAATGTATGAAGATCGTTTGATCGATTTTCACAATCGCTTTGCCCCAAAAGGTTATCCAGTGATTGCGATCAATCCGAATGATCCTGCGGTAGAACCAGAAGATAGTTTTGAGGGAATGAAAACTCGTGCTCAAGAAAAAGAATTTCCATTCCTTTATCTATTTGATGAGCAACAAGAAATCTATCCACAATTTGGAGCTACCAAAACCCCTCATATCTTTTTGTTAGACAAAGACTTGGTGGTGCGGTATATCGGAGCGATTGATAATAATGCGAGAGATGCTTCGGCAGTGACGGAGAAGTATTTGGAAAATGCGATTGAAGCTATCGAGAATGGAAAAAATCCTGAGCCTAGTATGACTAAGGCGGTAGGCTGTTCGATCAAGGCCAAAAAAAGCTAAACCTTTTTTTGTAAATGCCTTGGATTAGATAAGTCCCCGGCCAGTAAAGCTGGCTGATTAAATCTGGAAACGACTTTTGAGAATACAGTAAAGGCCCGAAACTGAAATATTTAAAAAGTTATCTATTTCACTTCAAATAGCCTGTTTACGAATCCAATCAATGACCTAATCCCTCTTCGAAATTCGAAGAGGGATTTTTTTATGCCCTATTTTCAATTAGAGAGCAAGGAAGTTTCTATAAGAATGTTTGGCAATGCGCTTTTTATTCGCAACATTTGTAGTTCAAAACTTTCTGTTTTTCTTGAAGAATTAAATCTGCTCTTTTAGACTTTAAAACAACATTGACATATGAAATATGGAATTGCTTTCTTTATGCTTCTCTTATGCTTCTCTTGTGGTAAGGAAGAGGTCAAAAAACCTTTAAACCTACTTCAATATGGTTTGCCCATCACGATTCAAGCACCTGATAGTGCCAAAGTAAAAACCAGTGACATGGGAATCTTTAAAGATATTTCGGTGGTCTCTGGCGATGATTACGCCGTGCAGATCTTTGCTTCCAAAGCCATTTCTGTAGATATCCTTAAGATCAAAACGGAGCAATTGGCAACCGTACAAAACACTCCTTATTTTTCAAAGCTGGTGCGGGAGGAGGATCAAGGTTTTATTTTTGAAAATAAAATTGACTCTACTGCCAATTACAGTTTCCGTTATATTCAGGTTATGGGAGATCAAGAAATTATCTTTCAAACAGGTATGTCAGGAATTTTTAGCTTAGAAGAAGTGGAAGAGATGTACAAATCCGTTAAACAATAAGCGGATTTTAGAATAGATCGTCACCAACGAAAAAAGGCTTTCGATTAATAATCGAAAGCCTTTTTTGGGTTTATTTTTTTTCTTACTTCGCTTGATGAAGTTGCTCATAACTGAACACACTCAGTGCCAGTAAGAAAACACATAAAATAATCATGATACGGGATTTTAACTGTTGTAATTAGGATTCTCTTCTCTAACGTTTAAAATATAAAATTTGTTTCATAGGTACGGGATCGGGGTATATTCGATAATGGGCTTGTGACAACGGTAAAGTAGACGAAAATGTCTAATACGTTGATAATTAATTATTTAAAAGTAAAGCTTTTTAGCATATAAGTCAATGGCACTTAAGCTAAAAGCAGACAAAATCTCCCTTCTCCCTTGAAAAATCACGCAATTTCTTTGCTTTTCGAAGCCTATTCCTGACTATTTTTTGTTCCATCTCCTGACTTATAATAGTCTTTATGCCGTTCTTTTTTGGATAAAAAGGGGTATTGGTGAAGAACCTGCAATCCTTCTTCCTCCAAAAATGGCCCTACTATTTCTATTTTTTGGTAACCTGTATTGATCAATTCTTTGCACGAAGGTTTTGCTTTGCCTTTGCTCTTTTTTTGTAAACTTTCTTGAGCTATACAAAAAACAACTCTCTTTATTTTAGCCCAATGAATCGCTCCACTACACATCACACAAGGTTCGACATTACAATACAAAGTGTAGTCCTGTAAATCAATCAATTGATGGGTTCGACAATATTCACTGATCAAAATCAACTCTGCATGAGCAGTAGGGTCAGAATATTTGATGCATTTATCAATCGAGCTTGCTTTTTGTTGTCCTTCTTTTACCAACAAAGCCCCGAAGGGATCGAAACCCTGCTTAGCAGAATCCATTGCAACCTTATTGACCGCTCTAATAAATTTTTCATCTTCTTTTTCCATGCTCCAATTTTAGAAAACTTCCTTTTATAAAATAAAAATGGATTGCCGATATTCATCGACAATCCATCTTTCATTAGAACAATAAAGAAGTATTATTTCTTCTTTTTAGCTCTTGGTTTACGAGTTGCTTTAGAATACAATTTGGCTACCGCATCCCAGTTGATAACATTAAAAAATGCGCCAACATAATCAGGACGTTTGTTTTGGTATTTTAGGTAGTAAGCATGTTCCCATACGTCCAAACCTAAAATGGGTGTTCCTTTTTTGTCTGCACAATCCATCAAGGGATTATCTTGATTAGGCGTCGAGGTAACAAAAAGTTTTCCACCACGACCTACACACAACCAAGCCCAACCAGAACCAAAACGAGTACCAGCTGCTGCACTAAATTGTGCTTTAAAATCATCGTAACTTTTGAAAGACGCAGCCATTGCTTTACCCAATTTGCTGGTAGGCTTAGGCTCCCCTCCTCCATCAGGAGACATGACACTCCAGAATAAAGAGTGATTATAAAATCCACCTCCGTTATTTCGAACACCAGCACCATGCTTTGAAGCATTTTTCAAAATGTCTTCAATTTTCTTTTTTTCAAGTGGAGTATCCTTAATAGCTGCGTTCAATT
>CAYQRA010000446.1:0-5977 GCA_964419315.1 uncultured Saprospiraceae bacterium
GTAAACTATAACTCGCTTGTGGATTCACTGCTGGAATCGAATCGATTATTACTCGCGTCATGGCTAGATCTGAAATACAACCTGCCCGTTCAATTTCTAAATAGAAATCATGAGGACCTGCTGATAAGCCAGTTAGGGTAAATTCTCTGGATGTCGAAATCAATACTCCCGCTGGGGTCGCGCCGGGATCGGCGTCATACCAACGGTAAGCACCGTCTGTTACTGCATCCGCCATTAACATTACACTATTGTCTTCACAGTGAGGACCGTCGTTGCTTGCTAGTGCTTGTGGGATTTCATTGATACTTATTACTATCGGCGCAGAGATGGATACACAACCATTGGCATCTGTTACTTGTACACTCCATTCGCCACTTAGATAAGCACTGCTGCTTGATAGGATATTCGTTTGAGCACTTGTCGTCGTTAGGCTATCTAGAGATAGCGTACTTGCGCTCGCGCCTAGTGGTCCAACCCATTCATATTGTACTCCGGGCGCACTCGTCGTTAAAACTAAATTATCTCCTTCACACATCGGATAGTTGGTTCCGATTGTGGGAATCTCGGCTGGTGCTGATATATTATTTACGTCAAGTGTTGTACTGAAAGTACAGCCACTTACGCTACTTACCGTCACATAGTACGTTCCATTATTCGATACACCAACTCCTGTTAATTCTGGATTTGCTACTGTTGAGCTAAAACCGTTTGGTCCACTCCAAGAGTAAGTATAAGGGCCTACGCCACTAGCGTTTGAAGTCAATGTTAATTCTGAACCATCACAGATTGCTCCGGCGCTTGCACTTGGTGCTAGTTCTGGAGTATCGTATACTTGAACCGTCAAGGCATCGGAATTCACCGTACAAGCATCTACAATTACTTGGACACTGTAGGCTCCTGCATGCGTCGTAGAATCTACTGGACTGATCACAATCTGGTTCGTTCCTTGACCGCTTATGTTTGTCGAAGCGCCGGGGTAAGTCCAAAGGTATTGGACTGATGAACCACTGTATGTTGGGATACTTAAAGTAATTACATCCCCTTCACAACTTGGTCCACTACTCGTGATTACGGGCTCGTCTACGCTATTGACAACTGTTGTAATTTGTAGGCTTTCCACTACACTACAGCCATTGCCATCTGTAATAGTAAGCGTATAGGAACCATTATTTACCGCAGAAGCATTTGGAATAATTGGATTGGGTACGGCGGAAGTAAATCCATTTGGGCCAGTCCAAGAATAGCTTAGGTTTGGTTCAGAACCTGCTGTTGCATTGGCTCTTAAGACCAAATCTCCTGGAGCACAACTTGCGCTCGCCGTATATACAGAATCTGGGATTGCGGTAGGTGGGGTATTTACATCTACCCTAGTAGTAACGGGGGCAGAAATACAGGATTCCGCAGAGCTTACCATCAACTCATAAGTCATCGTACTATTCACTCCATTGAAGATTGGATTTTGCTGAGTAGAAATAATAGAATCTAATCCTGCTAAACGCCATTCATAGGAAGCTCCCGGAATGGAATTCGCAAATAATTGTGCTTGATCTCCTGGACAAATTGCACCTGCGTTGGTCGCAATTGCAGTAGGAAGTAGCGCTACTTCAACATCCATCGCAGCTGACAAATCGGAAGTACAACCATCAACGCTTACACTTACTCGGTAAGGAGAAATTGCAGTTGCGATTGTTGGATCTATTGTCAAGGTACTTCCACTTCCAATGACTGCTGCTGCTCCATTGGTCCATTCGTAATTGACTACTGTTCCATTGTATTGTTCTTGAACAGAAAGTATCACTGTTGAGTCTATACAAATTGGTCCGTTTGCAGTAATCGTTGGGGTATTTGGTGTTGCGGAAATACTATCTGAAACCACACTCGCAAAAGCAGTACATCCTGTTGCATTCGCAACCACTAAGGTATACGTCCCATTATTATTGATATTCGCATTATTGATTACAGGATTCGCCGCATTAGAAGTAAATCCATTTGGCCCTGTCCAAGCATAGGTACTTGCTCCACTAGCTCCTGCAGTAAGGGTTAAAACTTCTCCTTCGCAAATCGCTCCAGAAGTAATTGCTGGTGCCGTTGTTGGGCTAGTGAAAGCTGCTAGATCAAAAGTATCAGAACTTACTACACAATTATCTACGGTTACGTCCACGTAATATTCTCCGTCATGCGTTGCAGCATCCAAATTACTAATGGTCAGTTGATTGGTATTGAAACCAGAAATATCCGTGGTGGTATTTGCTGGTGTACTCCATACATAATCAATCGTAGTCCCTTGATATTGAGGTACACTCAAAACTACATCCCCTCCAATACAATCTGAACCAGTATGGCTAATGATTGGAGCAGGTACTGCATCTGAAATAGTATTGACTAAAACAGTAGCATTGGCAAAACATCCTAGTGAGTCTGTTACGGTTATCGCATAAGAACCATTATATAATTCGGAAGCGGCAGGAATAATAGGATTAGCATCGGTAGAATTAAATCCATTTGGTCCTGTCCATTGATAAGTCAAGCCTGTTCCTGTTGCTACGGAACTTAAACTAAGCGACGCAGGGGAACAATCTGTATTAAGCGTATAACTTGCTGTTGGAACCGTTGTTGGTGGTGCGGTGACTTCAAATGCAGTCGAAGTCAGTGGGGAAGCACAACCTGCTGCTTCTATTTCTAAGAAGTAAGTATAATTTCCAGTCGCTAAATTAGTTGCGGCAAAATTCTGATTCATGGATACCAATGCTCCGGCAGGAGTTCCACCAGGATCACCATCGTACCAACGGTAAGTTCCATTAGGAACTGTGTTTGCACTCAAAGAAACTTCTGTGCCTTCGCACACTGGACCGTTATTACTTGCAGCAGCAACTGGCACTTCCAATATTTCCACATAAAATGGTACGGATTCCAATTGACATCCAGTGCTATCGGTTACTCTAACTCTCCATGGGCCAGATTCATATTCTGGATGTCCGGGAGGAATCATGGTACTGTCTGCGGTAGTTGTCATGCCAGGCAGCGCCAAAGATGATTGACTATCACTATTTCTTATCCATTCAAAATTGATACCCGCTGCACTCGTTGAGAGTTGAATAGTATCTCCTTCGCAAATGGGGCCATTGGTCGTAATAGAAGGTATTTCTCCTTGCTCTAATAAATTATCTACACTTACTATTTCTGTTACGACACAACCAGAAGCAGAAGTCACTTGTACTTGGTATTGACCATTATAAAACTGGTCAACATTATTGATGGTAGGGTTGGCCAAATTAGAAGTAAAACCATTGGGGCCAGTCCACTGGTAAGTCAAGGGGGCTAGGCCTCCACCATTGGCTGTCAATTCGATACTTCCACCGATACACGAATCGGGGGTGGTCGCCATTGGCGAAGCCGTTGGGTAAGCAAAAACATTTACCGCATAAACTGCTGAAGAAATCGTACAGCCGTCTACGGCTACCGTTACGGAATAATTTCCAGTATGAAGGGTTGCGTCTATTGGCGTGATTGATATTTCATTGCTATTTAAACCAGAAATATTTGTAGTCGTACCTGCAGGAGTTGTCCAGGTATAGACCACAGAAGAACCCGTATAATTTGGAATCGAAAGCGTCATACTTTCTCCTTCACAAACTGGACCGGTTCCAGTAATCAAAGGCATAGCAATTGGATCTACGATAGTGGTCACTTGTAAAGAGGCGGTAATCGCACAGCCATTATCATCTGTTGCCGTTAGGGTGTAAGAACCATTATTAGAAGCATCCGCATTTAGAATTTGTGGATTCTCTACTGATGAGGTAAAACTATTTGGTCCGACCCAAGCATAGGTAATATTGGTACTACTTCCTGTTGTTAGATTTGCATTTAGGGTTAATGTATCTGGCGAACAATCTGGGTTTAGATTATAAGAGGCTGTTGGTGCAATAATCGGTGGGTCGAAAACCGGAACCAGAATGGTATCTATCAGATTATAAATACAAGCGCTGGAATTCGTCACGATACTTACTTCAAGATAAGTACTATCCGCAAGGTCTACAAAAGTAGGATTGGTACCGGTAGCCAAAATGGTTGAAGAACCAACTATTCTCCAATGGTAAGCAGCAGTTGGCACATTACTAATCACAGAAAGTTGGACAGGCTCATCTGGACAAATACTTGTGGTCGGTACGCCAGTAATAATCGGACTTGCATCGGTACAGTTCAATTCAGTAGGGTCATCCGAAGTTCCGGTATCCCCTGGCTCTCCTGGATTGGTTCCATCATGGACATTTCCTGAATCTGAATCATCCGTAGCAATCACTGGTGTCCCTCCATTGAGAAGTGGATCACCATTTTCATCCAAACCTTCTCCACTAACGGTCGTCTGATTAGACAATGGCCATACGGCTAAGTTTGGATTTATTTCAATCACTAAAATAAGGTCAATTTGCTCATCTGGCTTAAGTAAATCTGCAGTACTTCCAGAGAAAACATCTGTATCAGAGTCCCCGTTGAATCCAGCTGTATTTAGTACTGGAGTAGAAGTCGCAGTACTCGACACAATCGCAAGATTTGGAGTGGCAGCAGAGCGCCCCACAAAAGCAGCCCCTAGCTGTGCATCCAAGTCATCCAATAAACTTAGGTTGGTCAAATCTACAGGTCCAGTATTTCTTACGCTCAATTCAAAAGTAACATCAATATTCCCATTAGCTAAAGTTGTACTGGAGCTAAGGTCTTTAACGGTACTTATAAGTGGTGTTGGTAAAATTCCTGCATCGCAGGTGAGTTTGTCAGTTATTCCATCAAATGAGAAAGTCGGAGATTGACCATTCGATTCTGCATCACTTCCGGTGGCTGTCGTTCCTTGTCCTGATTGGGTAAAATCAAAATCTGAACCGTAGCTACTAGTAGAAGGATCAAACAAGATATAATAATCTCCTGGGGCTACATCTGTAAATAAATAATTGCCATTGACATCGGTCAAAACAGTATCTATCGGTAAACCAGTATTGGCATCAAAAAGAATTACGGTAGCATTTTCAACAACGGGTTCTCCGGAATCTTGTACACCATCTCCATCCGTATCTACCCATACCAAATCACCAATATCAGCTGTAGAAATTAATCCTGCATCAATCGTTAGATCTGGTCCAGTGGATGGATCAAAGTTGAAACTAGCAGTAAATCCACTTCCGTCGGCATCACTATCATTCGTACCATTACCCGTTCCACTAGAGGTAAAATCAAAGCTACCCGGATCTGAACTTGTAGATGGGTCAAAACCAATATAATAATCTCCGGCTGGAATATCTTCAAATAAATACATACCAGAAGGACTGGTAAATACGGTGTCTAATGGTAGGCCTGTTCCGGTAGCATAAAGCACCACCATCACACTGTCCACACCACTTTCAGAGGCATCTTGGATTCCATCCCCATCAACATCAAACCATACATAATTTCCGATATCATTGACCGGAATGATTCCCGCATCAATAGTCAGATCATCGCCATTCAAGGGGTCAAAAGGAAACTGAGCCGTTTGACCAGAAGCATTGGCATCACTATCTTGGGTGTCGCCAACGGCATCACTAGCCGTGAATAAATATTCTGCACTACCGGAAGCCGATGATGGATCAAAACCAATCGTATAATCACCAGCAGGAACATCTGCAAAAAGATAAGCACCAAAAGCATCGGTATAAACCGTGTCTATCGCTACAGCAGAACCAGAGCCCCAATCGTATAAAACTACCGTTACATTTTCTAAACCGGATTCACTTGGATCTTGTAGGCCGTCGCCATCGGTGTCGGCCCATACATAGTTTCCAATATCCGCTAGTGGCAATAGTCCAGCATCAAAACTTAGGCTATCTCCGGCAAGGGCATCAAAAGTAAAGGAAGCCGTATTGCCATTTGAAAGTGCGTCACTGTCTATGGCATCGTCAACTCCAGCATCCGCAGTAGTGAAAGGGAAGTCCATTGCGCCGGGAGTTGC
>CAYQRA010000447.1:0-5971 GCA_964419315.1 uncultured Saprospiraceae bacterium
CAACAGTACTCGAAGCGAGTGACCCGCGAAAGCGGAAGGGATGCCCAACTCAATGACTTGTCAAGAAATCATTGAGGGCTTTTTTAAACAACTTCCCAATATACAAATTCAAGAGCATGCTGAAACAAGAGGAAATTATTGCCATTTTAATCCCCCTATTAAAGGAAAGAGGGGTTCTCTTTGCTAAGTTTTCGCAAGTCACTGCCAGAAAAGCAATAAGCGAAGAACGGATTCAAACTTTTACCAGCGATGGTTTGGAAACAGAGAATAAAGCCAATAAAGGGGATTTTATTATCAAAAACCAAACAAAAGCAGGGGAGTTGTATGTCGTTGGTGCAGAGAAATTCAATAGCAGATATGTGCATTTGGAGGCCATTGATGATACTTGGAACCGCTACCAAGCTACCGGAAAAGCTTGGGGACTCGAAGTGACTCCAGAGCTTGTGGAGGAACTAAACTGGACGATGCCTTATCATTTTATGGCTTCTTGGGGGTCTCCTATGGTCGTTAAAACCAATGATTACTTGGTTTGCCCCTTAGATTTTGGCTCCGTTTACCGAATCGCCAGACAAGAATTTTTTGAAACCTATAAAGAAGATCAGCCCTGATCTTTTTCTTATCTGCTTAAGCCTTTCTTACTCCTAAAGTCTTTTTTGGCTAAAACAACTTCATTCTTTAAACTCCAATCAACTCAAAGCAGATTGGAGTTTAAAGGCTATTGGTATAATTATTGTTTTAATATTTATATTGTATATGTTTTTGACGCATATGTTTTGCAAGGACTTTGATCAATAATATCCGTCATATATCGAAATTTTACTTTGAAGTTTTAGTACGGATGTATTCAGACTTTGACCTCCCAACCAATAAATAGAATAATAAAGGATAAGCGATGGCTTTTAAACCCATCAAAGCCTCTCTTAACACTACTTTTTAATGAAAAGATGGATCCATCGAAAACTTGTTTATGCCAAATACTCAAATCAACGAAAACTTAAGATCCAAAGTTTCTCTAGGTCTACTTTCTTTTCTCTAGTCATTTCTATCTTTTTCTTAGGAAATCCCCTTGATTTTAATACCTTTTTTAATAATCACCTGATTCAGCCGATCCTCCATTACTTAGAGGTAGAAGAGGAGGAAAACCAAGGGTGTAAAGTACTTTATACCGCTAAAACAAGCGATTCTAGCCCTTTTGATAGTCTCTTCCAAACGCCAAAGCCCCCTTATTTTTCCAAAAAATCCATTGATTATTCGCCCATCCTGAAGTCTAAAGTCGCTTTGGTCTCCAAAAATAAAGCCCTTGCTCCGATTGTACTGAGTCCCACTATTGTGGATGTAAGTATTTGTGGGGCAGAAGATGGAAGCATTGTATTGACGACCAGTGATGGAACGCCGGAGTATACTTATATCTGGGATGATTTGGACCAAGAAGCAGTCTGGACTTTTGAAAATACTACGGATGATATTAGTGGAAATGGGCATAATGCCACGAGTGTGGTCGGGAGTATTAGCTATATCACGGATGCTCAAGAACGAGCACGTGCTGCCTACTTTGATGGGAGCACCTACTTGAATTATAGTGAAATTGGTGGTTTTATGGCTTCTGAATTTACAGAAGCAACGATCTCCATGTGGATAAAACCAGAAGATTTTATTGGTACTAAAACGATTTTTGAGCAAGGGTCTGCCTTGGGAGGCTTAGCGCTTCGCCTAACAGGAAACACCTTACATGCGGCCATTGCAAATGGCTCACTTAATGCCATTTCTAATAATATTATTTTGCCTACAGCCAATACTTGGCATTACGTAGCGGTGGTTTATGATCATGGAACCATCACCGTTTTTGCCAATGGTACTTCCTCTACTCCTCTTGTGACTTCTATAGATACCCTATCTGCTACGATTGACCCAGGTGGATTAGGAGCGACTCAACTCTCCAGTGCATTTGGAGATCTTTTCTTATTCCCGCTGACCGGAAATTTTTTCCGAGGAGGAATGGACAATGCCAGGTATAGCAATAGAGCACTTAGTCAACAAGAGATCATTGATGAAGCCAATAATAATGGAGAGCGCTATTCATTAGGCGCTGGAACATATACTGTTAGGGTTTTGGATGAAGGAGCAGAAGAAACCATAGAAGCTTTTGTGGTGGGAGAACCTGCAGTGAGTTTAAATCTTTCCGCAGATTCCATTTGTGTATCCAGCTTGCTTTTTAACCTCGATGGGGAAAACCCTGAAGGAGGTGTCTTTTCTGGACCCGGTGTGAGTGGTGTCAATTTTGACGCTTCCCTTGCGGGTGTTGGAGAACACATTATTACTTATGATGCGGGTTGTATTGCGGTAGCAACAGATACCATTTTGGTTTTAGATTTGCCGGGAACGGCTTTGTCTATTGCTAGAGATTCTGTTTGTTCCAATGTGGACCCTTTTCGCCTTTCTGGAGGATCTCCTGTAGGTGGAACGTATTCTGGGATGGGCGTAGCCGGTAATTTCTTTGATCCTGCGGCTATCTATTCAGGAACAGCGATGATCACTTATACTTTTACAGATGATTTTGGATGTACTGAATCTGCGGTAGATAGTATTTTAGTTACTCCCCCTCCAAGTATTGATTTTGTAAATACCACTCCACCTTCTGCTTGCGGACTCAGCGATGCTTCTTTGACTGTTAATGCTTCGGGAGGAACGGGGACTTTTAGGTATCGAATAAATGGAGGAATATGGCGAGTAAGCAATGTATTCAATGGTCTTTCGGCAGGAGCTTATATTGTAGAAGTTAGAAATAACAATAGCAAGTGTAAGGTGTTTTATGCCAATAATCCAATCCTCATTGATGATCCTAGTCCAGTCTTAGCAGAAATAATTTTACCCAGTTCTGTTTGTGCCGGAGAAACGGCTGCTTTCAATGCTCAAGATGCAGGAGTTGGTGCTAGTTATAATTGGAATTTTGGACCTAATGCCAATCCATCTACGGCTAGTGGGATTGGGCCAATCAATGTAGTTTTTAATGCAGTAGATGACCAAAATATAAGCCTAGAAGTAAGGAGTGCCGGATGTGTCAATTTAGATGCTGAAACCTTTGTGGTGACGGGATCTCTTAATGTTTCTGCCGATAGTACCAATGTAAGTTGTTTTGCAGGAGATAATGGAAGTATTATTCTTAGCGCAAGTTCAAGTGTACCCCCGATTACTTATGCTTGGAGCAATGGTGCGAATGCAGATAGGATAGAGGATCTATCCGCTGGGATTTACAAATTTACCGTCTCTGATAATGGAGGCTGTATGATTCAGGATTCTATCGAAATTACCGAACCTAGTGAGATTCAAACGACTAAAGTATTGACCCATCTCGATTGCTACGGAGACTCAGATGGTGAAATCAGCTTGGAAATAAACGGAGGAACACCAGCCTATTCTGTCCAATGGTCCAATGGCTCAAATAGCCCCAATCAATCGGGACTTTCTGCGGGAACTTATATTGTGACGATTACAGACAATAACAGTTGTACTCAATTGGATACCGCCATTATTCTTCAACCTGATTCTCTTGCTTTAGCTGGTTTTGTAACCGACGTGAGTAGCTTGGGAGGAACAAATGGTGCGATTGATTTATTCGTTTCAGGAGGAACAGCTGACTATACTTATCTTTGGTCTAATGGGGCTGTCTCTCAAGATATTTCGGGACTTTCCCAAGGAAATTACAGTGTCGTTGTAACCGACGATAATGGATGTACGGCGGAAGTAGGATTTGAAGTGATTGAATTAATTCCGGTGGGGATCATTGTAAAAAATGCGAGTGTAGATTCTTCGGCAACAGGTAATACATTTACTTATACCTTCACCTATGGTTGCGCAGGAACTACAGGAAATTGTAATGATGTAGTGCTAACCGATACCTTACCTCCCTATCTAGAATTTGTTTCCTACACTGACAATATCAACCATTCTAGCAATACCTATTATAATTATGGAGACCGAGTAATCGTTTTTGAATTGGATAAAGAAACAGGAACAGGACTCCTTTCAGGATCTTCTGGACAAGTTTCTATTGATGTAAGATTTGTAAATGGAATAACACCAGATACCGTAGTTGCTCGCAATCAAGCGCAGATATTTTCTTCCAATGGTTCGACCGGTTATAGTGAAGTAATTGAGGTGGATGCAGTCGCTTCGGAAAAATGGGATTTGGAAAAATCAATCTATAATGAAACGGACATTTATTTAGATGTTCCAATTACCTATGCTTTGACGGTCAGAGACCTGACCAATGGAGCATATGGTGGCCTAAATGTAACGAACGCCAATTTGATTGATTCTCTACCGACCGGTGCGACCTTTGTATCTGCTAGCGGTGCTGGCGTACACGATGCCCTAAGCAATACAGTCAGTTGGAATCTTAGTGATTTATTGGTGGTATCAGGTTCCGAAGAAGAACAGATTTTTTATGTAACAGTCATTTACCCTTCTACAAATTTTGCGCAAGGAGAAAGTATAGAAAATGTCTCTTGCTTGACTGGCGATCCGCTTGGAGAACCCATTGGACAGGTGCTAGGAAAAGACACCGAAAGCACTGTTATTGGTAATTCTTTGGTCCAGCCTTATGTTAATAAAGTAACGGAAGGCGCTTCTCGAAAATCTATTGGTGATGAATTCACCTACGGAATTTATGTGAAAAATGATGGGACAAGTCCACTCAATAATTTTGTCTTAACAGACACCTTTCCACCTCAAATAGAAGTCAATAGAATCAAAACGGGGCAATACACCAATGCGCCTACCACGATCCATATAAGCTATCAAACCAATCTGAATACGACTTGGACCACTTGGGTAGGAAGTCCATACAATGGATCTGTTGATCAAGATTTATATGTTAGTGCACTTGGATTAGCAGCTGGAGAATACCTTACGATGGTTCAATATGACTTTGGAACCGTTTACCCTAGATTTGCAAATGATGCTTCTTCTTGGCACGACATTGATATATTTGGAACAATAATCAACCCAGATCATAATGGTAATCCCGTTCTTGCAGATAGTACTTTTACCAATTGTGCGCAGGTAGATTATTTTTATGCCTCGGCAGGGTCTCTGGTCGATTGCTCGGATGTTACTTTGGAATCTGCGGATGTAATCATTACCAAAACGGCTAGTAATAGCGATATTCTAGTAGGCGATACTTTCTCTTATTATCTGGCCCCATATAATAGCAATGGATTTGAAGTCGAGACCTTTATCCTACAAGATGATATACCGGCAGCCTTCAATCTTAGCAGTATCAATACCGGAATATTCAATGCTTCTCCGGCGATTAATTATACCCTTCGCTACCAAAGTGACCAAACCGTCGGGTGGATGGATTGGCCGGGAAGTCCTTTTACCAGCGATACGAATAGTAACCTTTCTATTGGGGCACTTGGATTAGCAGTAGGAGATTATATTACTGCTGTTCAATGGGATTTTGGAACAGTTCCTCCTTGGTTTGCCGCTAGTACCAATTCAGAATTAAGAGGTGATTTATTGGCCGTAGATCGCAATGGAGTCACCTTACTTAGTGGTGATATTATTCAAAATTGTGGAGATGTGGATGCTCAATATTTGGGCGCCCCGATTAGCGATCAAGACTGTGAACCTATCAATGTAGTTGTCCTAGATCCAGCAGCTTTGGAGATGACAAAAATAATAGATGATGGTACAATTGAAATTTATTCTGAATTCGATTATATCGTCTACCCAGAGAATACGGGTGGAGTTGCCTTGGACAGTTTTATTGTGATTGATACCATCCCTGTGCAAATGGAATTTAGCAGGACAGAGGCGGGAGGCTGGTCGAATGCACCTTTGACCAATTTGTATGTTCGATACCAAACCAACTTAAATAATACTTGGAGAGATTGGACGGGAACCCCTTTTAATGGATCGGGTGATGAGCAATTGTTTCCATCTGATCTACCTTTATTGGCTGGAGAAA
>CAYQRA010000448.1:0-5970 GCA_964419315.1 uncultured Saprospiraceae bacterium
CCTCCAATACAGAAGTTGGTCGCTTCGCTGCTCCCGAAATTACCACCGCTGGCAAGTACCGTTCCACCATTGGATAAGGTGTAAGATCCGTTTCCGTAGCTACAACAAATTCCATCGCCATAAGCATCACTGATGGTAAAGGTATAACAGCCATTTGTCAAACAGATGTCTGCTGTAATCGTGGAGCCGTCTGGCGAACTTCCGTAGGTACCACCACTCGCAACAATCCCACCACCATCATTGGTGATAACCCAACTGGTTTCTTCTGGGTAATTGTCAAGGGTGATAGACAAGGTAACCTCTGTTCCGTTACAGCCAGTCGGACAGCTTGGACAGCTTGGACCACCACAATCAACGCCAGTCTCCTGACCATTCTGGACACCATCTGTACAAGTTGGACTACTACCTCCGCCAGCAGCCTGAAGCGCAGCGAATGCATTGACTCTACCATTTGCATACTCATTATCATTACCGGGTGCCCCCATGTCAATAGCAGTGGAATAGAGAATATTTTTCACTTCGGAGGAAGTCAGACTAGAGTTGTATCCCAAAACCAAAGTTGCTACACCAGCGACTACTGGACAAGCAGAAGAGGTACCACCAAAAGTAGAGGTATAATTAGAACTACTATAGCCGGGACCACCCATACGATCTGTCGTCCGTACTCCAGCACCAGGGCCACCTACATTATTAGAAGGAGCCATTATGTCAAGTGCCGAGCCATAGTTGGAATAAGCAGAACGAATGCCTGTATTGGCAAAAGCACCTACAGCGATTACGTTGCTGTTATTAGCTGGATAGTCTACACAATTTTTATAACCGTTTCCAGAAGCGAAAACAATTACACATCCCAATCCTCCACGGCCATTAGAATTGGCATCTGATATGGCATTATTGATGTTCGAGAAATTGGCAGTACAGGAAGTATATCCCCAACTGTTACTCAAAACATCAGCCCCTTGATTTTTAGCCCAAGTGATTCCATCGGCAATATCTTGGGTGGACTCTCCTCCAACAAAAATATTGACAGATATGATATTGGATAAAGGCGCTACACCCCGCACTCCAATACTGTTGTGACTCGCGGTGATTGAGCCCGCACAGGCTACACCGTGATTACTGCCAGAGGTGGCATCACCATTACCATTATTGGCTGGACTAAAACCTGCAGTATAACGGCTTTGACCGGAACCATTATTAAGGTCTTCATGGTCTTCCATACCATCATCAATCACGGCCACTGTTGTGCTGGAAGAGCCGATTGAGATTCCCCAAGCTTCTAAGGCATTACAATCGGCATCATTAGCACCGGTGACACCATCTATAGTTTGTCCAGTATTATTCATTTGGAACTGTTGACTGAAAAGCGGATCACTGACTTGGTAGCGTTCAATCGGCGCATAAAAGTCTGGTTGGGCAAAATAAAACAAACCACTTTCTTGCAGGGCATTAGCGGCCGCAAGAGCTTGGTTTACATCTTTCAATTCGATTCGATAGGTTCCAAATTTTTCGCTTATCGTTTTTACACCAAAGCGTTCGACCATAGTAGTCATAGACGTTTTATCCTCCTTGTTAATAAGTTTGGCGACGACGGTGCGAGTAGGATAAATAATAAAGCCATCAGAAAGGGCGTAGCCTGGGCTTATCTGTACTTGATCGGGTTCAAAACCGAGTTTAGAAATGATTCGGCTGCTGTTAATTTCATTGGCCGATTCAACAACTGCATAAGGTTTGTGTGCCCAGCTATCGTATTGTTTTACGTTTTCTGATTTGGCACTCGTAAGAGTAGAACTCTGGTCGGCAGTAATTATGAAATGGGTTTTACTGGCAGATAACGTGATCTGGCTGTTATTTGACCAATAATAATTAGTTTGGGCCGTTACAATAGAGACCCATAGGAGGCAAATTGCTCCTAGAATTAAAGTTCTAAGCATGGAAATAATGGTTTTTGAGTTTAAAAAAAATCGAGGTGAGTGAGCACCTAATTTAATTTTTCTCTCCTGTTATAAAAATGAAATAATAGAGCGTTGTCGGACGCTGATCCGAGAGATAAGTAAGGGGAATGAATTTGAAAATGAGAATGTATCAAAGGTAATATCCATCCGTCCGCTTAAGTACCTCAATGTCTAAGTACTAGTAATTTATACAAATGCTAAAAGAAAAAATTTACATAAAATGCCAAATAAACTCAAGCCCAAATGCATGCAATTTGGGAACTGTCATTTATAAATGCACAGCAATTTTATGGGTTCTTTTAACCATTTAAAAACTTAACAGAAGGGTCAGTAATAGAAAAGGTTTGACCCAAAAGAGACAATAAGCACGACAAAGATAAGGTCGCATAAAGACACGACCGATGAGGTGAATCTATCGTTCACCGATTTTTATCACCAACTAAAAGCTGATGAAAATTTTATTTCGAATTCTCGTTTAGGTATGAAATAAAGGTATAATATTTTTCGAAAAACTCAAAAGAAATCAGAGTAAAAAAACAAATTAAACACATAACAATTTGATGACAAAAATAAGCTTTAGCGCTTTCTAAAATTTCCTTTTGAGAGGTAGAGATTTAGATACTTAGCAAATTCCTATTATTGCTCCATGGATAAGGGCACCTGTATTGGCCATTCATCTCCATAGCCTTTTTGCCATTTTTTTGCATCCAACTCTTCTTCAGTAGCTAGACAATCTTCCAACTGTTTTCGGATTAATTTTTCATCCATATCTTGACCAATAAACACCAGTTCATTTTTCCGATCGCCATAAGTTTCGCTCCAGTCCGATTCTATTAATTTTTGATTTTCAATAAACGCAAGGTAGCGCGTGCGTTCTTCATAAGGCATACTACTCCACCAAACACCA
Source organism: uncultured Saprospiraceae bacterium (assembly GCA_964419315.1). Taxonomy (GTDB): domain Bacteria; phylum Bacteroidota; class Bacteroidia; order Chitinophagales; family Saprospiraceae; genus CALLVY01. Next base: position 2,863 of record CAYQRA010000448.1, read on the forward strand.
GTGCTATCTGCTCGTAAAGAACCTCCAGCCTGACTCCAAACCAATGCCTGATCAGGACGTGAAGCTAACCAAAACAAACCTTTACTACGGATAATATTATTGGGAAATTTATGCTGCACATAATGCCAAAAACGCACCGGATCAAAAGGCTTTTTACTACGATAAACAAAAGAGCTAATTCCGTATTCTTCCGTTTCAGGAGTATGCCCATCTTTGTTGAGTTCTTCTATCCAACCTGCACTTTGCTCCGCTTCTTCAAAATTAAAAAGTCCAGTATTCAGTAGCTCATTTGGGGCAACTTTGCTAAAGCTGGATTCAATAACACGAGCGGAAGGATTTAGCTTTTGTATAGCCGCTTTTAAAATACCAAGGTGCTCCTTTGACACTAAATCCGTCTTATTCAAAATAATAACATTGGCAAACTCAATTTGATCCGTCAATAGATTGACAATGGTGCGATAGTCGCCATCCATATCCGTGAGTTTTCTATCCATCAAGGTTTCAGGACTACCAAAATCTTCGAAGAAATTAAAGGCATCTACCACAGTAACCATCGTATCGATGTAGCTAAATGCAGATAAATCAATTCCGTTTGCTTCATCTACAAAAGAGAAGGTCTGTGCAACCGGAACGGGTTCGCTGATCCCCGTACTTTCAATGAGGAGATAGTCAAAGCGATTTTCACTAGCTAAGCGTTCTACTTCAATCATCAAATCTTCCCGAAGCGTGCAGCAAATACATCCATTACTCATCTCTACTAATTTCTCTTCGGTTCGGGAAAGTGTATTTTCACTTTTCACTAATTCGGCATCTACATTTACTTCGCTCATATCATTGACAATAACGGCTACTTTCAAACCTTCTTTATTGTGCAAAATATGATTGAGCAAAGTTGTTTTGCCAGCTCCAAGAAAACCGCTTAATACGGTTACGGGTAATTTTTTTATTGCTTTCTTGTTTGTTGAAACCATTGAGTTAAACTATTAAGGTGATGTTCACTAGAAGGTGAGATAATGTTTTTTGTTTCGAGCTTACTGCTATCTTGGCAAACGAATAAACATTGTGTTGGAGTCAACAAAACGTTTTTTCCATTCTTCGAAACTTTGGAGGATCATTTGAAAAAATTGATAGATTCGTTGGTGTCGATTCTTAATAAAAGCCGCTTTTCTCCATTTTTTTCAATGCTAGGACTTCGATGTAGAATAGGATCTGCATCAGGAAATAAGGCTCCCTTTAAAAGGACTACTTCTCCAGCAGATGCCTGCTGAATTTGCTGTACATCCGTGATTATATCCTCATCTCTCCCACCTGCCTGTAAAACTTTACGGTCAATTATTTCGTCTGGAAGCCAGAGTGTACCAGGGCCAACATAGGTGCATAATAATCGTAAATCATTGATATCCGTATGAAATTTTCGACACATATCCGTGCTGACCGTGGTCAGTAATAAACGAAAAGAAGAAGTTTGGGTCAACTTTTCGAAAAGCCTTAAGAGTTTGGATACATCCTCAAATAAGGAAGAAGATTGGGAAAGATTATTATTAAAATAGTCTTGCAGTACCGACAAAATTTCGTTTACGGTTCCGCTTGCTCTACATTCGATTTCCTGCTCCGCAATTTGCCCAAGCTGCTTGCTTAAGAGTTCCATATCGCGTTGATAAACCGCAATGTTTTTTGATTTTAAATGGATATCCTGTAAGGATTTCTCCTCCTTACAAAGGACAGCATTTGAGTAGGTAGGACTAATTTGGATCATATCTTTTTATCGAATGGTTGGAAAATTAGAGGAAACGCCCATGATAAAATCGGCCTTAAAACACGCCAAGGAATAACTTACCATTATTACAACTCGGCTGTAAAAGTAGTGAATTTATTTTAAATGCAACGTGGTTGCATTTAAAATAAAGCAAAATTTCTTCAGGAAACCCCAAATTGCTAAAACCGAGCTAAAAATATTTAAGTTTCGATCCCTCAACTAATTTCAAAATCTAAATGCCTATTTTACCCATTCTTTCCCTACTCTTCTTTTCTGCGGTAGCCATAAAACAAATACACAAACTGTTAATTTTTATTTTTTCAGAAATGAAACGGTAAATTTATTCAGCTTTTCCTATATTGCAAGTGAGAGTTTTAGAAATACAACAATCCTGTTGTATTTTCTTCGTTCAATATCAAAGGGAGTTTTTTATTTCTCCCCTACTCTATTGTAGACTTTTAAAGCTCCATTTTTTTCAAAATTGCATAAAATTAGCCATAGCACTCCGCTAACTTAGGTCACATGATCTAGGCTTATTGGCTACAGACGGGAATGGTCTTCCCCATTTTTACGGCGTGTTATCCTTTCAATTTTCTTTTGGCTGTCCTGATTTCAGGTAGGCATTCAAACGAAACTTTTATTGACCTTTTGGTGCTTAGCCAAAGGGATAGACAGCGTATTTTTTAACTTAATTAATAATTTATTATCATGAAAAAATCAAAATCCGTAAAGAAGCCATTCTTCGCTAAATTCTTGGAGAACAGCAAAGTAGAAAAATCTGCTAACCTAAAAGGTGGTGGCAAAAAAATGTACTTTACCATGAAGGCACCTTCTGATGATGATGAAATTTAGATCCTACTAATAATGGTATTTATTAACCCTAAATTTTTTCAATCATGAAAAAAATCAAATTGAGTAAACAACCTTTCTTTGCTAAATTTCTTGAAAAGCAAATTAAGGACGACACCAAATCTTTGAAAGGTGGCGGACTAAGAAAATATGTTACCATGAAATATCCTTCTGATGACGATGAAGATATTTAAGGTATCTCTTTCTTAAATAATTAGTGTCGGATACTTTCTCTAGTATCCGACACTTCCTACAAATAACTATTTGATGAAAACTATTTTACTACTCTCTCATAGCAAAGATTACTTTACCATCGACCGAGTAGCACAAGCTTTAGCGAAAAAAAAGATCCAGACTTTTCGTTTCAACAGCGATCTTTTTCCCGAAAAAATCAGCCTAAGTCATCGGCTTGATTCTTCTGGAGCACGGGTCATCATTCAGACCGCAGAGATGGAGATCGACACCCAAGAAATAGACGCCGTGTGGTACCGTAAAATTTGGAA